>DAOVRJ010000025.1 GCA_030628225.1 Candidatus Zixiibacteriota bacterium
AGGAGACGGTGGGGTGGTATCGGAGGGTGGGGTGGCTG
This sequence comes from Candidatus Zixiibacteriota bacterium, assembly GCA_030628225.1. Taxonomy (GTDB): domain Bacteria; phylum SM23-81; class SM23-81; order SM23-81; family SM23-81; genus DAOVRJ01. The sequence goes on from DAOVRJ010000025.1 coordinate 39, forward strand.
TGAGAAGAAGATTAAATGCAGAATGAAAAATGCAAAATGCAAAATTTAAAATGATTTAGCGTACATCAGCAGTTCGCATGTTTGATCTACTATCCAGTTGCGTTCCCTTTTGCATTTTTCACTTTGCACTTTTCACTTTGCATTTCACTTTTTGCTCACTGCCTCCTGCCTCACCTCACCACCTCCCCGGGCGAGGTGACCTCGCCCCTACATATTCATTAATCTTTTCCATTTGCAAGAAGGGCAAAGTTCAACTGTTTTTTCCCTTTTGCATTTTTCACTTTGCACTTTTCACTTTGCATTTCACTTTTTGCTTACTGCCTCCTGCCTACTTGTCTCCTGTTGCCATTGCCACTGCCATTTTCCCTCTGCCAACTGCTACTGAAAAGGCCGTTCTCACAGGAGTGAGGACGCTACTTTTTTTGTTCTGCCTCCTGCCTACTGCCGACTTTGCTTTATACTGCTATTGCTCGGGAATATTTTCAGCTTTTCATTTGTCTAAGATATAATAACCAGCAAAGGAGCGGTGGTGCGAAAATTATTAGAATATTTCTTAAATAACAAGCTGCTGGTCAACCTCCTAGTGGTTGTCGTGGCGATATTCGGGATATACAGTCTTTTTCACGTCCGGCAGGATGTCTTTCCAGAGGCTGAACTTGACATGATGTTCGTCACCGTGGTATATCCCGGGGCGAGCCCAGCAGATGTCGAGATGAACGCCATTGTGCCCGTAGAGCGCGAGATCGCCAAGATATCAGGCATTAAGGAATATACCTCTTTGTCCATCGAGAATGGCGGCTCGATCTTCATAAGCATCGATTCTGATGTGGACGACAAACAGAGCGTCAAGGATGAGGTTTTCCGCAATATCACCCTGGGTAATGTTCCTGATCTGCCGAGTGAGATTGAGGATATTGGAATTGTCGACATGAATCCTAAGCTCAAATCGATCTATCAGATCGCTGTTTTTCCGAAAGAGGTGACCGGGATTTCCGAGCCGGAACTCTACGCATACGTGGACAGACTCGAAGATAAGCTCCTGAAGGTTACAGGTGTGAGCGATGTCAGAGAGATAGGCTACCGTGACCGCGAGATTCACATCAATGTCAACCCGAACGCGGCTGAAAGATTGCAGGTTTCGCTGAACGAGATCGTCAATAGCATTCAGACGCGAAACATCCGCTCCACGGGTGGAACCATACAATCGCTCTTCGAGGAGCAATCGATCGTGACCATCGGCCAGTTCGACGATCCAATAGACGTTGGCGATGTCATCATCCGCTCGACCTTTAGCGGCACACGCGTGCGCATCAGAGATATTGCCCATGTCGAGGACGGCTTTGAGAAAGAGAATATTCAGGTGCGTGTGAACAAGGAGAAGGCCGTTGTTCTGGAAATCGTCAAGAACGCGAATGCGGATATCGTGACCACCGTCGACAACGTTAAGAATCTGCTAAAAAATGACAGGGAACTGGGTTCGGACAAGTTCGATATCAGGGTGGTTTCCGATAATTCGTTATCCATCGAGGCCCTCCTGAATGTTGTGGAATCCAACGCCATCATCGGTTTCGTCCTGGTCATAATCGTTCTGCTGGTCTTTCTTGATCTCAAGACCTCATTCTGGACGGCATTCGGCCTGCCCATCAGCATGCTGATGGTCATGGCTTTTATGTATGTGGCGGGCTACACCCTCAACATGCTCTCGCTCTGCGCGATGATTATGGTGCTGGGCATGCTTGTTGATGACGGCATTGTGATCGCTGAGAATGTATATGTGAAAAAGCGGTCCGGAATGTCTCCATTGAAGGCAACGGTGGAAGGCACGATGGAGGTTGTCGCGCCGGTCACCGCATCCCACCTGACGACTATTGTGGCCTTTCTGCCTATGCTGGCGATCACTGGTAGAATGGGAAGGTTCATCACTGTTTTCCCTATTGTTGTGACTGCGATGCTTCTGGCATCGTTTTTGGAGGCTATCTTTGTCCTGCCAAACCATCTTGCTCACTCTAAAATGAAGCTCAAAAAGAGCAAGGACTGGTTCGAGCCGGTCACGCGCCTCTACGAACGGTTCCTGAAAAATGTGTTGAAATGGCGTTATATAGTTGTTACGGTCTTCATTGGGCTCCTTATAGGAGCCTTCTTCATCTCAAACGAGACACTGAAGAACTTTGTGCTGTTCTACGACGATTCGGCAGAGAAGATAAATGTCGATCTCGACGCGCCAAAGGGTACCAGCCTGAAAGGGATGGCGGAACTGACCAGCGAGATCGAGGACCTTGTTCTGGAGACGATTCCGGAGGAGCTGCTGGTATCATCGATGGCCACCATAGGCAAACACTCCGGAAGGCGAATTTCCGCAGAGCGATATGAGAACTGGGCTACCCTGGCGATCACCCTGATACCAAAGAGCGAGCGCTCCTCCACAGCGCAGGATATTATCGCCGAACTGCGCAAGGCGATCAACGTGAACCGTCTGCCGCAATTCACAAAAATAAAGATGTCAGCAGCGAGAATGGGCCCGCCCATTGGCGAGGCCTTCAATGTCAAGATCATCGGCAACAACGAGCAGAGTGTCGATTCGGTCCGTGCAGAGATACAAGCCTTTTTGGCGACGATTGTGGGTGTGAAAGACATCGGCAGCGACCAGATCGAAGGTAAGAAAGAGCTGGTGTTGAAATTCGACTATGAACGGCTCGCCGAACTCGGCCTGACCGTTCAAGATGTTGCCAGCACGGTCCGCACCGCCTACGACGGCACAATCGCAACATCAATTCAGACAACGGACGAGAGGCTCGATTTCCGCGTCAAGGTGGATGATTCGTTTCAAATAGATGAAGGATTTCTGTTGCAGCTTCTCATTCTCAGCTCACAGGGCCGGTTAATCCGTCTTGGCGATGTGGCCAGCATCGAAAGCCAGGAAGGCAAAGCAAATATAAATCATCACAATGGTAACAGGGCAGTTACGGTAACCGCGAATGTTGACGAGGAGGTCATCATATCCTCGCAGGTCACCAGCATGGTCATGGACGAATTCAACGATGTTCCGCAACGCTTCCCCGGTATATACCTCCAGGTGGGAGGCGAAGCAGAAGAGACGGTGATGTCGCTTGATGATCTCACCATGGCCTACGCAATAGCGATCCTGTTGATCTATTTTATCCTGATCGTGCTGTTTAAGTCGCTCTCGCGACCCTTTGTGATACTTTTAACGGTTCCGTTTGGAATAATCGGAGCCCTGCTGGCCTTCACAGCGCACGGGATTCCATTGACCTTCATGGGTATTATCGGGATCATCGGTCTTTCCGGCGTTGTGGTGAACGACAGCATCGTGATGGTCGATTTCATCAACAAGGCTTCCTCTAAACAATCTGCCTCTACTGCAAAACAGATGATCGCTGCCATCACCACAGGAGCTAAAAAGCGTCTCCGCCCGGTGATTTTGACCACGGTCACAACCGTAGCCGCCGTGATGCCGACCGTTTATGGCATCGGCGGGTCCTCGCAGATGATCGTTCCCGTTGTCATGGCAATGGCTTATGGTTTGCTTTTCGCGACATCGCTGACATTGATCTTCACCCCCTCATTATATATGGTGGACATGGATCTCAGAAGAGTGTTTGGCCGGATAGCAAGAAGAAGGGAGCGTGCCCAATGAAAATCATTTATCCAATAGTATCAGTCCTGTTTGCATTCATTGTATTCATCTCCCTCACTTTCGGTCAGGTTACTCAAGATATGCTGGATGTCCAAAGCGTCGAGAATGGTGAGATGTTAACCCTGGTGCAATTTTTAAGACATCTTGAGCAAACGCATCCCCTGTTTGAACGTGAGCAGCTGAATGCGAAGATAGCCAGGGAACAGCAGAAAAGTTTGACTGGCGCGGAAGACTGGGCCGTTTCGTCCGGCGTGAATGTGAGCCACATGTCGTACTCACCAGCCACTATGGGTCTTGAGAGATCCAACGGGCTATCCCTCAGCTGTGACGTTTCGCGCCACTTGTGGAGCACTGGAGGGAATCTCTCTGCCGGCATCAACCTGGCGGCCAGTGCACTGGATTATTCTTCGGAGAATAGCTACGCCTCGACACCAGATGCCAATTACGACAATAACATCTCTCTTTCTTACACACAGCCGCTGCTGAAGAATTGGAAAGGCGTCCTGAGCAGGCTTGAATACGACTTGAAGGCCGTCGAGATAAATCTCGAGGAAGTACAAGCTCTTGAGAATCAAGAGGATTTTCTGTCTTCGTCGGCGCTGAGTTTTCTGGATTGGGTTTTTTACATCGCCAAGATGCAGATTGTACAGGAACGACTTCAGCTGAGCATGGAATCCCTCGACGAGATCCAGCAAAAGAGAGCACGGAATCTCGTCGACGAAGTAGATGTCATTCGCTCAAAGAACTCGGTCAGTCTTTCCCAGCAGGATCGCGTGAACGTCCAGTTGAACCTTTCATCTCTTGTAGAACAGCTTGCCATTCTCGCGCAGGACACAGAACTGGCAGGCAAGAGCCCTCAATACAACCTTTATGAGATTCATAAACTTCCGGAACTCAAAGCGATAGTCGAAGATTTCCAACAGAATTCGCGGTTGCTGGGGCAACTCAAGCTGATCTTAAAACAGCTCGAGATCGCCAGGAAGGGAAACGAGGAATCGATAAAGCCCGATCTCTCCCTTACCGCCCAGGTGGGCACGAAACAGTCCGATGACAGTTTCGGTGATGCCCTGATCATGGATAAGCCTGAAGCGATCTTGAGTTTAACCTACACGTTTCCGCTAAAGAATACCCAAGCGCAAGCTAATTTAATGGCTACAGATCTCCAAATCGACCAACTGAACGCCCAAACAAAAGAGCTGGAGATTACCCAGATATCTGTGCTCAGCAACATCTATATTCAATTAGAGCAGATGGAAGAAATTCTGAAACTCAACAGACAGCAGATCGACTTGGCCAGGCAAAAAACGGTAGAGGAGCAAACGACCTATAACCGCGGACGCGGCGATCTCACCTATGTCATCCAGAGTCAGGATGAGGAGGGCGGCGCAAAACTGACATATGTCTTGAACGCATTGATGTATCAGAAACTCTACATTCAGTATCTGGCGCTGACGGATCAGTTGTTGTCAAGTGAATAGGCAGGTGTTTTGCGGGGATGAGTGCGAGGATAGAGGCATTGAAAAATGAAAAATGAAAAATGCAAAATTTAAAATGATTTGATGATTCATTTTGCATTTCTTTTTTACTCAAAATACTTCACCGCATTCTGAAATATCTGCAGCCCGGGGCCGTGCCCCGGGATTTTTTGTCCCTCTCGTTTATATTTCTCTTTCAGCCACGGCCAGTTGGGCAGGTGGGTGAAGGCGATGGCCCTTTCCGGATGGGGCATCAAGCCGATAAGCCGCCCGGTTTCGTCGGTTATGCCGGCGATATCATCCAGGGAACCGTTGGGGTTTGGCTCCAGGTTTTGATAGCTGCACATCCCGCCGGAGACATACTTGAGAGCGATCAGATTCTTTTCGTGTAATTCTTGAAGAACTTCTTCGGGAGCGTAGAATTTCCCTTCACCATGAGCGATGGGAAGGGAGATTTTTTCGATGTCTCGCAGCCACACGCTGTCGCTCTCCAGCTTAAGATCCACCCATCTGGCCAGGTATCTTGCCGATTTGTTGTGGATCAGGGCCACCTGTCTTTGACCATAGTCGTCTCCCAGAGCAGGCAGCAGGCCGAGATGAACCATGATCTGAAAGCCGTTGCAGATACCGATGACCAGATGGTCTTTTTGGATGAAGGATATCACCTGTTCCCAAAGATGGTTCTTGACCCGGCGGGCAAAGGCGTTGCCCGATCCGGTGTCGTCACCATAGGAGAAGCCGCCGGGAAAGACCAGGATCTGGTAATCGTCCAGGGTCCTGTGTCCGTCGACCAGATCGTTGATGTGCACGGTCTCGGCCCGGGCTCCAGCCAGCTGGAAAGAGAACCGCGTCTCCTCCTCGCAGTTGATGCCGTATCCGCTGAGCACCAAAACGTTCGGCTGCACCATGATCAATAATCCCTAAAAGCTGATCTGTACGACTGCAGGGCGGCTTCCAATGTCGTGGTGATGACCGACCCTCCCGTCAGGCCCTGTATGGTGATACGATTATCAGAGGTAACCGTCCCCACCTGGGCGAAAGGGATGTCTTTCAACTTTTCTTCGAAAGCATCTTCATTCTCAGGGCAGATGGTCACCAACAGCCGTCCCTGACTTTCCGAATACAGAGCGAAGTCGTTTCCAGAGACGGATCCGGGCAGATTCTCCAGGGTGATCTCCATGCCCAGCATGCCGCCCATGGCCGTTTTGGCCAGAGCCACCGCCAGTCCTCCGCGATGGACGCTTTGGGCTGAGGCGATCAACCCCTCTCCAAGGCAGCGGAAGTATGCCCGGTACAGTTTCAGATTCTTTCCCGCATCCACCTGTGGCACGGAATTGCCGATGCATTTTTCTCCTCTTTGATCCCCCAACATGGTGTAGTACTCCGAACCGCCCAGTTCGTCGAATGTTTCCCCCAGGAGATAGACCAGGTCCCCGGGGAACTTGGCGTCCGGGGAGACGGTTTTGGTCACATCCTCCATGATCCCGATGGAGGAAATAAGCAGCGTGGGTAGGACGGAGATCTTGATCTCTTCCCCGTTTTCGTCATACCCCTTAAAATCGTTGAACATGCTGTCCTTGCCGGAGATAAAAGGCGTGCTATAGGCCACGGCATAGTCATAGCAGGCCTGAGCGGCCCTTTTGAGCTGGGCGAGTCTTTCCGGCTCGTCGGAGCTGCACCAGCAGAAGTTGTCCAGCAGGGCCAGATGGTCGAGATCGGCTCCCACGGCGACGACATTTCGGATGGCCGTATCGATGGCGCAGGCGGCCATGTGATAGGTGTCGATCTGACTGTAAGTGGGGTATAAGCCTTGGGAAATTGCTATTCCCTTTTCAGAATGTAAAAGGGGTCTGATGACGGTCGCCGGGCCATTCACGCGGCCCTTGCCCGGCAAGGGTTTTAGGACAGAGCTGCCCTGAACTTCGTGGTCATACTGTTGGGAGATGAATTCAAAGCTGGCTATGTTCAACCGGCTCAGCATGGTATGGAAAGACTCGGTCAGGTCGTCAGGAAGGGGAGTTGATGGTTCTTCGTGGACCGCGAGCGAGTCCTCTGTCTGCATCGGTTTTGGAGGCAGTCCGTCATGCAGGAATCTCATGTCCACATCCATGATCCGCTGACCGTCGTATTCAACGACGCACCGTCCCGAGCTGGTGAACTCCCCGATGATGGCGGCTTCCACGCCCCTTCTGCTCATCAGCTCCGAGAACTGGTGCCATCTTTCCCGGGGGACTGCCAGGGTCATCCTCTCCTGCGACTCGGAGCACCAGATTTCCCAGGGCTCCAGTCCGGGATACTTGAGCGGCACATCGTCCAATTTCACGAAACACCCGCCACATTCCCTGGCCATCTCGGCCACGGAGCAGGACAGCCCGCCGGCGCCGTTGTCGGTGATGCTGTTGTATAACCCCAGGTCCCTGGCCTCCTTGACGATGGCGTCGCTGAGCTTCTTTTGAGTGATGGGATCCCCGATCTGCACCGCCGCGGCCGGGCTGCCCGAATCCATTGCCTCCGAGGAGAAGGTGGCCCCGTGGATGCCATCTTTGCCGACGCGTCCGCCGGCCATGACGATGTGGTCTCCCGGCTGAGCCTTTTTCTGGTGGGCTGGTCTTCCCGCGCTCTCCCGGGGGATCAGGCCGATCGTCCCGACGAACACCAGGGGCTTGCCCCGGTAGCTTTCGTCGAAGAAAAGAAAACCTTGGGGAGTGGGAATGCCGGAGCAGTTCCCGCCCACGTTCACGCCATGGATGACCCCGTTCATGATCATTCGGGGAGAGAGCATTTTCTGGGTGAAACCCGCACCTTTGTAGAGAGGCCTGTTGTCCTGCGGATCGGCAAAACAGAAGCCGTAGATGTTGACCACAGGTTTCGCGCCCAGGCCAAACCCGATGGTGTCTCTGTTTACGCCTACTATTCCAGTGATGGCCCCGCCGAAGGGATCCAGGGCCGATGGGCTGTTGTGGGTTTCTACTTTATGGGTGATCAGGTGGTCCTCGTCAAAAACGATGGCTCCGGAATTGTCCTTGAAGACCGAGACGCAGATATCTTTTCTTCCCCTCTGCTGTCTGATTCTTTCGGTAGCGCCTTTTATAAATGTGCTGAAGATACCGTCCTGAATTTCGTCCACAGGATCAGCGAAAATGGTATGCTTGCAGTGTTCAGACCATGTTTGGGCAATAGATTCCAGCTCCACATCCGTTGGATTTCTGCCCGCTTTGCGGAAGTATGACTGGATCGCTTTCATGTATGTGAGGTCCAATGCCAGGGGGCCCCTTCTGGTTCCATCTTCGTTGGCGATCCCCTGTTTTCCGATCACCACCAATTCTTCATCGGTTGCCGTGAGAAGGTTGACAAGATCCGCCGTTGGCTTGATATCCAGCTGGACTCTGGGGACACCCACGTCCATCCCGACAGTTGCCTGAAATTCATCATAACCCCTGATGCGAACGCTCTGGATGAGAGGATTGGCCAGGCTTTTGGCGATGACCACCACGTCCTCTGCGGAGATGTCGCCGGATAAGAAGGTGATCTGTGAGCTGTAAACGCCCTGAAGAAGAGGGAATTTTGTCTTTAAAGAATCCTCAAACATCTCTCTGGCCGTGTGCCCCACATTATCGGTGACGCCGGGAAGAAAGCCGACCTCAATGGACCAGTCAAATTTGTGCGGAGCTCCAGGCTCATCCACCTGTACTTCCTGGACAATTGGACTGAAGAGCGTTGCCGCTATTTCTTTGAGCTGCGCGTCTGCTAATTCCACGTCTGTGGTGTAGACGTCGACCAGTTGAACATCTTCGATCTTTGCCGAAAGCCCGATGTCCGCAAGCTGTTTTTTGCGTATCTGGGCCCGGGCATCCGGGATCCTCGATATGACTTTTATTCGATTAGTCATTTTTTATCTGTTGGCGGTGTTTGTCGCGCAGCTTTTGGAATTTGGAATAGTCGCTCATCGCAAAAGGATAATGTTTCTGCGTACAGCCCAGACAGGCGGTCTGCGGAGTCATGTTCACCGCGGCGAGCATTTTCTCCACAGGCAGGAAACTCAAGGTCGTCGCCCCGATCATTTTCCTCGCTCTCTCTATGTCTTCTTCGCTATTGCCTTTGAGGAGCAATTCTTCTTCCAGGGGAGTATCTATCCCCCCGGCGCAGATTCCGATATACGGGGGATAGGTGAGGAAAAGGTGTACCTCTTCAGCGCCCAGCTCGTGCAGTCTGGAGATGACCGCTTTTGAGGTTTCTCCCCGGACCACGCTGTCGTCCACAAGGCCGATCCGTTTTTTGTTGATGTGTGAGCGGATGAAGATGAGCTTTTCGTCGATGGATTGTTCTCTTCTTCCGGCTTCCTGCTGGAAGGCCCTTATCGGGGAATGGGAGGGGCGAGGGACGATGCCGCCGTAAGGCTTTTTCCACTCGTTGGCCAGAGCGATGGCCGCGGGTATGGGAGACTTGGGCACGGGCATGACGGCGTCTACCCTGTCTTTGAGTTCAGAAAAGGATGAGGCGATGGCCTGGCCCAGTTTGTAGCGGGCGTCGTAGACCTTTTGTCCGCGCAACTCGGAGTCGACCTGGGCGAAATAAACGATTTCGAATGGACAGAACTTCTCCGGCAGCGGATCTATTTCCTGGGCATAGACATTCAGGTTGAAATCAACAAAGACCGCCTCCCCCGGGCTCAGCTCTCGAAAATCTTTGAATCCTTTTAAAAAGTGGAAGGCGGTAGTCTCGGAGGCAAAGACATACTGGGTTCCCCCGGCCGTCTCTTTGCTGGCGAAGCTTAAAGGTCTGATGCCATGCGGGTCCTTAAATGCCAGCAGTCCGTGATTCGAAATTATTGCCAGCACAGAATATGCCCCGATGGCCGGATATTCAGCTCGGCTGTCCAGGGTTTTTTTTAAGGCGGGAAAGAGGTCTTCCTTTACGAAGGAGGGCGTGTCCGTGGTCCGGTGGGAATTTTGTCCGATGAGGTTTTGTGCCAGAGCAAAGAGAAGGGCTTCCGCGTCACAATTCGTGAAGAAGGAGTATGTGCCCTGTTTTTCCAGTTTTTCTCTCAGAGATATGTAGTTGGCAATTTGACCGTTGTGGGCTATTGCCAGGCCGGGCCTTTGAATGTAGATGGGCTGCGCATCCCTTGCCGGATCGTCACCGGAGGTCGCGTAACGGTTGTGACCTATGGCCACGTTGTCGGTAGCACTAAACTCAGCATGACGGAACACCTCTGTGCTCGAGCCCTGCCCCCGGATAGGCGAACTGAACTTGCCTCTCAGAGAGCTGTAGCTGATCAGGCCGGTAGATTGAATGCCTCGATGCTGTAATGCGTGAAGACCGCGGACCAGATCGTGACAGACAGGTTTGTTGCCGATGAGGCCGATGATGCCGCACATCGGTTAACCTTTCACGCTTACGTCGTGGGTGTCGCCGACGACTTTGCCGGAGTGGATCGAATGTAATTCGATCACCGCATTTTCCCGGAACACGTCTAAATTCGGGCAGCCGGCATTGCTCAGGGCTGCTTTGATCTTCATGATATCCTTCTTGATGCTTGGTTTTAATCTTCCCCGATAAGGCACTGTTCCCTCTATTCCCTCTTCAAAGAAGGTTTTTATTGTGGAATGTCCATACCGGTCCAGGTTCTTGGCCCTTAGCGAACCCTCCCCCCAGGTGGCCACGTTGACCATCTCGTTTTCATCGCGGGTGATTTTCCCATCCTCGTTAAATTTCTCCCCGGCAGATTCGTAGAATCGATTGAAGTACCAGCCCATCATGATGGCATCGGCAATGGTCAGAGCGATGATCATATCGGCTGAGGATGTAACGCCCCCGTCTACGATGAGCGGGACATATTTTCCGGATTTCTTCATGTGCTCTTTTCTTGCCCGATCTGCTTCCATGAGGGCGGTCATGGGGGCTCTTCCGGTTGCCTTTTCGCGCTGTGTCGTGCAGATTGAGCCGGAGGACATACCTATTTTCACGATATCCGCGCCATGCCCCATGAGATGCATGGCTCCTTCATAGGTGATGATGTTGCCGACACAGAGAGGCACCTTTAGATTCATGGCCTTGTATTCTTCTATGACGTCCGTCACAAAATCGCTATATGCATCGGATGTGTCGATGACGACCAGATCAACGCCTGCGTCGACGTTTGCCCGCGCTCTTGTTTTCCAGCCTCTGTACGTGGTGATGGCTGATCCGACCTTTATTTTTTCTATGTCTTTCTCAAAGGCCAATTTCACGAGTCTCTGGTGATCGTCAAGCACGACGAGATATCTCTGTTTGTTGGATTTGAGGAGTTTCTTTGCCTCATCGACGGCGACATCCAGCTTGTTGCAAAAGGGAATTTTACCGGAATCGAAGGGGATCATCGCCGCGGTCGCTTTGTTCTGCAGCCCCACATCGGTGTCCCAATAATGTTGACGTGTGAACATGCCCAGGAAAAAGTTGTTTCGATCGACCACGGGGATTTTTGAATGGCCGTGTTTTTCCATCAACTTCAGAATTTCCTCGACGGTGGCATTTTCTCTTGCCCAGATGGGCTCTTCAACGAAGCCCATCTCATACGCCTTGATTTTCCTGACCATATCTGCCTGTTCTTCCACCGGTAGCCTGGCCGGCAATATGCCCAGCCCGCCCTCTCTTCCCAATGCCAGGGCCATCTCGTATCCCGTTACCGAGGCCATGGCGGCGCTGAGCAGGGGCAGCTTGAGAGTGAGGTTTTGGCTCAATGTCGTCCGCAGAGTGACATCTGTGAGAGTGCAGTCGCGCTGAGTATGTCCTGTCAAGAGGCTGAACTCGCCGAAAGTCCTTCCCGGCTCGAGGATTATTTTCTTGGCCATTTTTTACATCCACGGTTTAGTGTAAAAAGCATCGTTCCAAGGTAAAGGCCATGGCCATTTTATGCTCATTTACCGCCTGGATGATTTCGTGATCGCGTATGGAGCCGCCAGGCTGCACAATGGCCGTAACCCCTTGTTGGGCAACAGCGTCTATCGAGTCCCGGAAAGGTAAAAATCCGTCCGATGCCAGGACGGCCCCTTCTAAGGGAGTATGCCCCAGCCGCTTTTTCATCTCCTGCCAGCTTAAGCCCCCCGGGGTCCAGGAGAAGCTCTCCGTGTTTTCGGCCATCTTTTCTTTGTCCAGGGCTTTTTGGTAGGATTTGGTGATGGCCTGCTCAATAGCACCGATCCTCTCCCGCTGGCCGGATCCAATGGCTACCGTCAGGCCATTTTTGACCAAGACCACACCGTTGCTGCTGACGCCCATGTTCACATACCAGGCGGTCATCAGATCCTCGAGCTCCCCGGGAGTGGGGTCCCTTTGGACAACGTACTGCCGCTCATTTTTCCGCACCAGGGGATCGGATATCATATCCTCAGGACCTGTTATGCTGCTCAAATAAGGGGTTTGTACGACGATTCTTCCACTGGGCAGGACTTTCAGATCATACAGGCCCGAGGTGTCGTCTGCGGTGAATTTGGGCAGTTTGTCCAGATTGGAATAGCGGATGGCTCTGAGATCCTTCTTAGTGCTGAAGATGTCCAGGGCGCCTTCCTCAAATTCTGGCGCGGCGACGCCCTCAACGAAAGTGGAGACGATGGCCTCTGCCGTGTTTTTGTCAAGAGGTCTGTTGGTCACCACCACCGAGCCAAAAGCGCTTCTGGCATCGGCATCTCTGGCCAGTTGGTAGATCTTGTCCAGGCTGTTTTCGCCGTATTGTGTGGCAAAGCCCGAGGGTTGTGTGTGTTTCATAACGGCAACCGCGGGGTTTTTGAAGAACTTCAGAATTTCCAGGGCTCGGGTCACATCCATCAGATTTGTGGCCGACAATCCCCCTTTGCCCGATTTTGCCAGGGTGATGTTGGTGAATTCTGCCAGAGACGTGCCCGCGAATCTGTACACTGCGCCGGGCTGGTTGGGATTCTCACCGTAGCGCAAATCAAATTCTTTGAGCAGATGGATGTTGAGCTTTTCCGGGAACTGTCCCTTTTTCACCGTCCGATACGTTCTTTTCATATCTGTGACGTCTGTTCCCCTCATTTCATCCTTCCCGATCATGTCTGTTTATCAGTGATATCGTCATCTGTGAAGTTCTCACGTGAGCATACACTACGGCCACCCCCACCCGGAAATCCCTTTGCGGATCATCGGATGCCATCGAGCTGTATACGGCCTCGGCCAGCTCATCGGCCGTTCTGCCCTCTAATTGGACGTCAATTGGCTGGCCCGGAAAGGATGGCAGCGGGTGCACATCGTTCCCGGCATAGGTGGAGATGAATTTGCCCTTTCCCGGAGTCGGCAGAACGTCGAAGCACCGCTTTGCGGCCGAGCCGTCTTCGGCGCGCCTGATGATGCTCAGAGCAGCGTCCCGCACGACGCACCCGCTTATTCTGGGCGTGAAAGCCGGCTCATCGGGCTCGTAGCTGGTCAGATCTATGAATTCCCCCTCGTTCTTTCCGGCTACAGGATGGGGATGAGCAAATGCTTTGGCCAGGATCTGCGAAGGGGTGGCACAAATTCCCCTCTCTTCCAGCCTTTGCATTGTCTCGACGATCAGGTCCGTCTGGGCGCCGTTGCCGACGGCGAAGCCATGGTGGCATCTTCTTATGCAGTTGTAAAGCAATAGTTTTTCGTTTCCCTCTTTCAGTTGTTCGGGATCGGTCACCCGTGTGCGGATCGTTTCCCCGCCCTCGCGGACAAGTTCCCTGGCCTGGCTGGAGGGGCTTCTTCCGGTGATGCCGTAAACGAGGACATCGTTTTCCCCGCTCAGGTCCCGGCCGATGATGATAAAGCGGCCCGGATATTCCATCTTTTCCAGTGCTTGTAGACCGGGGGAGGACATCTTCACCCGCTCCTGTCGTCTTCTCGAAAGCGCGAATCCGCCTTTGTAAGCGCTTCAATTTTCTTGGATTTGCTTTGTTCTAACAGATTCCTAAACGTCGGGTTTGCGCCCGCATAAATCTGGGCAATGAATTTACCCACGTTCTCCGGCCTGGCGATGTAAGCGTTGGAGCTGCCCGGCGGATTTGTCAGGCAGCTTTCATTGGGCGCATCCGGAGGGCAGCTTACTACCGGCCCCAGGGCATGATAAGACAGGGTTCCCGACAGAGCGTCTGTGCCGCCGGCAACGGCAACGTAGGTTATTGAGCCGCCCACTGCATTATACTCCTCGATGATTTTCATGAGATCGGCGGGCTGTTTGTGGGAGGAGCAAATTCTGACCTGATGGGGAATCGAAAAAGCGGTCAGCGACCTGGTGATCCTCTCGATGTGAGCCCGGTCGCTGTCAGAGCCGGCCAGGATCACCGCGCAGCCGGCGTTCGACTGCATCGTTTTCTTGAATTGATCATCGATCATGGAAATGCCCACTTTGTTAATTGCCGTAGCCGACAAAGTCCAATGGTTCGCCTTCGTAAGGCCGGCGAATGGTCGTTCGTAGGTCCGGTTTCTCATTTCTGCCCACTTCGCCCACGATTTTCGCTCTGTTCTCACCTGCTCGACGGATGAGCTCGACAACCTCTTCGGCCATCTGGAGGGTGGGGACGATGTAGGCGAAGCCCATTCCCATGTTCTGTTTTGAATATGCTTCTCGGGGACCCCAACCCGATTCCTCGATGAGCAGTCTGTGGATGGGCAGGGGGTCCAGCGGATCAGTGATCTCAAAGGAAACGCCTCGGCCGACGCGGTTGAAGTTGGCCAGGCCATTTCCGGTGATGTTGATTCCGTAGATGTCTCTATGGTCGAATTTTTCACCGATGGCGGCGGCCTCTGCCAGATACAGGGCCGTGGGAACTTGCAGCGCCTCCAGCACGGTGAGTCCTTCCAGAACAGCGGGTTTATCGTCAAATTGGAACCTGCCCGTGTATTGACTTTTCCATTCCTCTCGGTATTCCACATCAGCAGGAAACAGGACGTGTCTTGCGCTTGTGTAACCGTTGCTGTGCGCCCCGCTGGCCGAGACGCCCACGATGATGTGCCCGGGTTTCGGGTCTAAGCGGGGAACTTTTTCTTTGAGAATATAACCGGTGATGACGACGCCGACATCCCATCCTTTGCCGGGAACACCGACGGAGATCATCTCGTCAAGAGAGGCCGTCTCGATTTTTCCGATGTTGGGATCGAAGGGAGCACCGGGGATTCGAATTCTCTCCAGGGCATCTCTAAAACCGCTCATGATCTCTCCCATATGATTCTCTTCGATGTCCTGTTGAACCGCAAAATATAGATCGATGGTATCGGGCAGGGCGTGGATCGCCGTGGCCATATCATTCGCGTTCATGGCGATGGCATCGATGGACTGCAGAGCGTAGTTATTGGACCAGGCGCTGAGAAACAATTTTGTGCCCACACCGTCAACGCAGTGCACGGCGTAGTGGCGGGGATGAACAGCGTCATTTTCTTTCAGCTCGAAGAAGAACCCGGCGGCTTTCCTGTTCGTCCTGTTAGCCAGCCAGGGTGCCCTGGCCAGTGCCTGCTTTCCGCTTTGGATGGCCCTCTGCTCGCTTTTTTCATAATCCCATCTGCTTTGTTCGCTGCGATCATTCATTTTTTTCATCTCATAAAGCCATTACAAGAATTTAGTGGTTTGGATTCTGGATTCTGGATTCTGGATGAAAGGCGAGAGGAACGGGGTTCGGGAAACTGCCGACTGCTTACTGAAAAGGCCGTCCTCACAGGAGTGAGGACGCTACTTTTTTTGTTCTGCC
>DAOVRJ010000006.1 GCA_030628225.1 Candidatus Zixiibacteriota bacterium
AGGATCCTGGAAAAATAGGATTCAAGGATTCGAGGATTCAGGGGTTCGAGCGATCCCCGTCCACCACCACTGGGAACATCAACAGGTTTTGAATTGCTTTTCCCTTGAACCCTCGGCCCCTAGACCCCTCGAATCCTGGACCCCTTGACTCCTTGAATCCTATGTTATTTCCAAGCTCGTTTATCGGTGTCGATGCTGGTTACGAAGCTCGTCTGTCGAAGCTCGAAGCTGGAAAGGTGTTGTCATGCCTGCGAATGCAGGCATCTCCGAAAGCAGAACAAGTGAATAATACGGCCAATGCGGAGATTCCTGCATTCGCAGGAATGACATGAGCGAGAGAGATCCCGGTGTTCGCCGGAATGACACAAACGAGAGATCTCCAACGGACTCCGGATCCCGATCCACGAATCCCGGTCATCACCGTATCAGCAACATCTTGCTCGTCTGGCGAATATCTCCCACTTGCAGGCGGCACAGGTACACACCGCTGGCCACATCCATTCCCCTCTCGTCCCGGCCATCCCACCATACGCTATAGGAGCCAGCACCCTGGGGCTCATCCACCAGCTCTCTCACCAGCTGGCCCAGAATGTTGTGGACGGCCAGCCGCACATGCGCAAGCTCGCCACCAGACCCAGGGGAACCAACCCGATAGGCGATGCGGGTGCTGGCATTGAAGGGGTTTGGATAATTGACAGATAGAAAAGACCGGGGAAGGGAACCCTTTGCAGTACTCTCCTCGACGGGAGTCTGGCCCACCCGCAGAGTGATGGGCACGGGGATGAGCCGATCTGCGGAATCGTTGTCGATCACCACACAGGTCCGGTAGGTGCCGTCATTCAGGCCGGCGGCGTCCAAGTGCAGCTCGATCTCGTCGACATCCATGGTGAAAAGATAGCCCGAATTCGGCTCGATGGAAATCCAGTCCGGCTGAGCGCCATAGTTCACCGCCGCCTGAATCATGAAGTTGGCGTCTATGCCGTGGCGCCTGTATATGGTCTTCCAGTTCTCGCCCCACAGCTCCGAGCTGCGCCGCTGGTTGCCCACCGGGAGGCCGTCGTCGGAACACAGCGCCAGGGAATCGCCGGGACTGTGGCTGCGTAATGTATACCCGATATGGAAATCGTTATGAGCTTGAAGAACGAGGCCCCTGTCGGCCAAATCCGCATCCTGCCAGCCGGGATAAAAGAGGAGAGAATCGTGGGGAACCAGGGCCGAGTCCAACTTCGCTCCCGGAAATCCCCCGTCGTCATCCCAGATGTAGACCATCAGATCCGGGGTTCCGGAAGTTCCCTCTTCGGAGAGCAGAAACTGGGCCGATGTTAACGTGCCGGCCTGAGCCGGGGTGAACCTTACGTTGAACAGATCCTGGCCGTACTGGTCGGAAAGGGACCACCATTGCGCCGGCTCACTATCGTCATAGCGCAAGTTCTCCTGCTCCTGGGGCAAGCACAGGTCGTATCTCACGTACTTGCCGCCCCCGTTGGTCAACACCAGAATCGTACCGCAACTGGCTCCCGGCTCCAGGGAGATGTCAAAAACTGCCGGGGTGAACTCTACGATGCCAAAATCCGGTCTCTGCAACTCCACAGTGAGCCGGGAATCGTTTCTGCCTGTCTCGCCGTTGTAACGAAACTGGCAGGGGCTCAAATTCAGTATCTGGTAAAAATGAAAGCCCAGCTCATCCCCCTGGTTAAAGTCAACAACAGGATAGACCATCACGTCCGCCAGGATATCCACCTGGTGACTGCCGGAGTGCCCCGGAGGAAGCTCGTACACGTCCGTCGTATATACGATACTCCCGTTGCGCCGGATGTCGATCTCTATCCTGGAGGAAGCCTGCTCTGAGACAACATAGACATCGAAATGAAGCTGCAAAGTTAATGAGCTGAGGGTAAATGTCCGCTCCACATAATAGCCACCCCAGACAGCAAGGGCACCGTATACATTCTCGCTGATCGCCTGCTCGCCCGGCACGGGATCCAGGAATCGATTGCCCGAACTTTTACGTAAGTAGAGGGTGAGTTCATCGGCGTCTTTCTCCGGAAAACGCAACTGGCCCAAATCTCCGCCCCAGGCATCGCCACTGAAAAGACAGATCAAAACCAGTGCAATGCCGATCATCTGTGCTCGCTTTCTGAACATCTCCGTCCTCTGTGATGAGCGCTCCAACAGGAACTGGGTGAACAAAACCAACTATCGTCGGATCCCTTTTAAAAGATACATCTGCTCTTTTTAGTGTAACACACGGGATCGAGCTTGTCAAGACCATGCTTTACAGGATGGGAAAGTACTTTTTGATCTCGGCATCGGTGACCTGGGATCTGTAGTCGTCCCACTCCACTTTCTTGTTGGCAATGAATTTCTGATAGATGTGATCTCCTAATGTCCGGCGCAACAGATCGCTTTTCTCTGCCTCGCCGATGGCCGCGTAAAGGTTCCCCGGAAGCGAGAGTATTCCTCTCTGGGCCCTTTCCTCGGCTGACATGGAATAGATGTCCTCCTCGATGGGCTCGGGCAGCTGATAGCCCTGGGAGATACCCTCCAACCCGGCCGCCAACATCACCGCAAAGGCCAAATAAGGGTTACAGGCGGGGTCGGGACAGCGAAATTCCACTCGGGTGGCCCGCTCCTTTCCCGGCTTATAGCGGGGAATCCGGACGAGTGCGGATCGATTTTTCTGACCCCAGGAGATATAGACCGGGGCCTCATAGCCGGCCACCAGCCTTTTGTAGGAGTTAACCCACTGGTTGGTGACCAGCACCAACTCTGTGGCGTGTTTTAAAATACCCGCGGTATAGGCTTTGGCCAATGGGGAGAGATGGTATGAATCCTGGGCTTCGAAAAAGGCGTTTCGTTCGCCCTGGAACAGGGATTGATGCACGTGCATCCCGTTGCCGTTCTCACCATAAAGGGGTTTGGGCATAAAGGAGGCATATACTCCTTCCGACCGGGCTATCTCCTTGACCACCAGCCGATAGGCCATCGTGTAGTCGGCCATGGTTAGAGCGCTCTGAAAGACCAGGTCGATCTCGTGCTGGCTGGGAGCCACCTCATGGTGGCTGTATTCCACGGGGATGCCCATCCTCTCCAGGGCAAAGACCGACTTCTTGCGCAGACGAGTACCTACGTCCAGCGGCGCCAAATCGAAATAGCCGCCCAGATCAAGGACCTGCGTGCTGCCATCGCCCTTAAAGTAAAAGTACTCCAGCTCCGGCCCCACGTAGAAGGTATAGCCCAGATCCTCAGCTCTCTTCAGGTTCTGTTTGAGCACATAGCGGGGATCTCCTTCATAGGGCTGTCCTTCCGGTTTGAGGATGTCGCAGAAGACCATGCCGGTCTTCTGGCCATCGTCGGACCATGACTGAACCCGAAAGGTGTCTGGGTCTGGCATGGCCAAAAGGTCGCTCTCGTAGATGCGACAGAACCCCTCGATGGAGGAGCCATCAAAGCCCATGCCCTCCTCCAGGGCCTCTTCCATCTGACCGGCGGGGATCTCGAACCCCTTCAGCATTCCCAGAATGTCTGAGAAGCACAGGCGAACGGTGCGAATATTCTCCGATTTGATCTGATCCAAAATTTTCTTCCGCTTATCCGAAGACATAAGCATCCTCCTTATCCGTTAATATTCCTTTCAGAAATGTCGATACCCCTCTGTCAGCAATGGTTCTCGATTCCCCTGGGGGGAAACGAGAACAATCCCTTCCCCGGCCGGAAGAACCTCACCGATGATGGAGATGGGCGTTTCCGTCTTCTGACGGACCTTCTCGATGACCCCGGCGGCCTTGGCCGGGGAGATGGTAAAGATAAGTTCGAAGTCCTCGCCCCCGTGAAGGACGAATTCCAGGACCGACAGTCCCAGATGCCTGGCCACACGTTGAGTTTGTGACCCTACGGGGATCTTCTCCCGGTAAATCTCGGCGCCAACGCAGCTTTGCTCGGCGATGTGACCCACCTCTCCGGCAAGGCCGTCGCTGACATCTATCATGGCATGCACCTGCCCGCTCTGGGCCAGCAATCTGGCCTCTTTGAGCCGCGGCTGCGGGCGCAGGTGCCGGTCCCGGACTATGGACCACTCAGCCTGGGGCAGGCTGGCAAAATTGCTCTTTTGATCCGAATTGGCCAACTGCAACATGGCCAGGCCGGCCTGGGACCCTCCCAGCTCTCCGGTGACGCAGATGAGGTCGCCTGTCCGGGCGCCCCCTCTGGTAACCAGGCTTTTCTCTTCCACATCTCCGGACAGACCTATGGAGATCACCACATCCCGGGGCGATGAAACGGTATCGCCCCCGACAATCTGAAAGTGATGCTCATCGGCTACCGCCTGCATGCCATCGTAGATTTCCTCCGCTTGCTCAATGCTTATCGTCTGCGGAAGACAGATTGACACCAGGGCAAAACTGGGCAGGCCACCCATAGCGGCAATATCGCTGACGTTAGCCACCATGGCTCGCCAACCGATTTGCCAAAAGCTCTGCAGCCGCCGGTCGAAATGGACCCCCTCCACCAAGATGTCTGTTGTCAGAAGAAGCAACTGTTTCGACGACACCCTGACGGCCGCGGCATCGTCGCCGATCCCGACCACCACCCGTTTCTCCGGCCGGAAAACCTTCTCTTTGAAGCGAGCGATGAGCCCAAACTCGCCGATCTGTCCCAGCTTCATTTAATCAATCCTCATCGGGTCCTTCCAGTAAAACCTGGTCACCCCCTCCGGGGTACCCAACCAGATGTGACTTCCATCCAGAAGGATGGCCTGGATAACGTCGTCCAACAACCCGTCCTCGGTAGTGAAGGACCTCCACAATCCTGTTTGGCGTCTGAACTTCCATAGACCCGACTCGGTACCCGCCCAGACCGCTTCCTTTCCTGCCTTCACACAGAGAATATGTCCGGCGGTCAATTGATGGTGCGAAGAATACCACCGCCATTTCCCCCGAGACCTCTGGTAGACGGTGATGCCAATGGGTGTGCCAAACCAGATCTCATCCTCGAAGCTGGAGATGGCCGTGACCGTTCCGTTGATGGTGCCATCCGGGCTGGTGAATTTCATCCATAGATTCATGCTCTTGTCCAGGGCATACACCCCATTTTCCGCTCCGAACCAGACGAACTCCCCATCGGCCTCGATATCGTATATTTTCTGTCGTCCGATCTTGGGCACCTCAGCGACCAGCACGGTGTCTCCCCGGGCATCGACCCTGCTCGCGCCGTGGGATGTGCCCACCCATACAATCCCGTTATCCAGAACGACGTCGGTGACCCAGTCATCGGCCAATCCGTCGAAGGAGGTCAGTGTCCGCCACTCCCTCCTCTCCTTGTCGTAGCGGGAGAGACCATAGAGAGTTCCCACCCACACCTTTTTCTCCCCAGCGGCAAATGATGTGACGTCGTCGCTTCGCAGCCCATTTAAATAGCGAGCCTCGAAATGGTCCCATGTCTGCAGATCTCTGTCGACACGGGTGATGCTGGTGGGCCCATCCCACATGTTCACGCCACCCATCCAGATGTGCCGTCCATCAATGGCCATGGCGGTCACGTTCCTCTCCATCAACCCGTATCTGAACATCTTCAGCCGGCCGGTGCGCAGCGAGGCTTTCCCAGCACCCAGGCCTGCGGTTCCGATCCACAGATTCTCCCATGCGTCAGTCAGATGGGCCGTCAGCGGGTAGCGACGCAGGTAGGAATCGGTCAGATATGCGCCCCACTGCTCTCGGTAAAAATTGAACTCAAAATCGGGGAACAGATCGGGATACTGATAATTGGCATCCGCTGGAGAGGACGGAAAATAACCGCCGATCCTCCAGTTCTCTAAAACGGGGTCGTAACGGCAATATCCCCGCCGGGTCTTGAAGAGGATCTCGTGGTAGGTTTCATCGACGGCCATGTCCAGCACATAGTTGTCTAACATGCCGGAGCTGGTGGTCAGCGGAGTTTCCCACACATCTCTCCAGTGATCATATCGCATCACGCCCCCGGTGGTGCCAAAGTAAATGCAGCGGTCGTCCATGGCTATGGAGGTGACGTACCGAAAAACGGAATAGCTGACCCAATCCTCAGGTTCGTATCGAGCCGCTTCCGCCGGCCGGCCGGCCAAAAGACCGCACAGTCCCAGAAACAGAACAAAGAGCAAATACGATCTCTTCAGCGGCGATCCGGATATTCCAAACGCAATCAAGATTTTCTCAACCGTCCGAAAGAAGGTTCAGGGCCGTCTGGGCAAGGCTCGCGATCCACAGGTTCGGAAAATAGCCTCACCTATCGCCCCTACCATATCCCCGGCCACCAGGCTCCACTCACCCTGGCGAGCCATGACCACATCCCCGGCCAGGCCATGAAGATAGACGCCCACCCTGGCCGCCTCTAGAGGCGCGAGGCCCTGAGCGAGAAATCCGGCAATCATTCCGGTGAGCACATCCCCTGCTCCAGCGGTGGCCATGCCGGCGTTTCCGGTTGTGTTGATGTGGACCTGCCCTGTATCGTCGGCGATGATGGTGGGGGCTCCCTTAAAAACGCAAACGGTGTTGTAACGTCTGGAAAGAGACACCGTGGCCTCGATGCGCTCCGTTGCCCCGGACGGGATCTCAATTCCACTGAGACGAGCCAGCTCGCCAGCGTGGGGGGTGAGCACAAGAGGTGCTTTCACCGATCTTAAAAGTTGTCTGTCCCGGGCGATGGCGTTAAGGCCGTCGGCATCGATCACCGTGGGGCAGGACAGTCTGGGGAGGAGCTGGCGTACCAGCTGAGCCGTCTCCGGGTCTGTGGACAGACCCGGCCCGATGGCCAGAACATCCGCCCAGCGGAGAAGCGCCTGGATGGCATCCAGGGAGGCGAGGGAAAGAGCTCGACCCCTGGTTTCCGGGAGAGGTCTGGTCATCACCTCGGTGAGCTTAATCTCCATGATCTCATTGAGGCTTTCCGGAATGCCCAGGATGACCATGCCGGCACCGGAGCGAAGAACGGCCATGGAAGTTAAGGCAGCCGCACCGGTCATGCCCACGGAGCCGGCCAGCACCAAGACCCGCCCGCACAAACCCTTATGGGCGTCGGCAGCCCTCGATGGGACGCGCTCAGCGATCTGGTAGCCCTCAATGGTCTGGACGGTTAACTTCTCTTCCTCCACGGCCCACTCTGGCACGCCGATGTCCACCACCGTCAGCTTCCCCACCTGCTCCCGGCCCGGGAAGAAGAAAAAACCCTGTTTTGGAAAAGCCATGGTGGCCGTCCGATCCGCCCGAACGCAGCAGCCCAGGATCTCACCAGTGTCGCCGTTGACCCCGGATGGGATATCCACGGACAGCACGGGAAGCCCCGATTCGTTGACCCGTTTTATGGCCTGGGCCATCAAACCCCTCACAATACCGCTGACCCCCGTTCCCAGCAGGGCGTCAACGATCAGTTGGGCCTGCTCAAGACCGGAGATATCCCCGGCATCGGCCAGCTCCTCGATCTCTACGCCCATCTTGAGGAGACGGTTCATGTTCTCCAGGGCATCTCCACGCACCTCTGTCTTTTTCCCCAGAAGGTAAACCTGGGGTACAGCACCGGCCTGGGCCAGCAACCGGGCCACCACAAAACCATCCCCACCGTTGTTTCCCTTGCCGCAGAAGTGAACCACTTTCTTGCCCTGGAGATCTCCGAGCATCTCCAGGGCCACCCGGGCGACCCCCTGGCCGGCACGTTCCATCAAATCTAGGCCGGGAACCTTCGCCTCCCGGATGGTCCGGCGGTCTATATTGCGCATCTGAAAAGCAGTCACGGTCCTCATCTGTCACTCCCCTGGATCATCGACCAAAATGGCGACGGCAATGGCAAGCTTTCGAATGTGGGAGAGGCTGATAAGCACCCTTTTGCTGCCCATGAGATCCAACATGCGCCGGCCAGGCCTCACCACGGGAGCGCCCAGCTCATCGTTAATGATCTCCAGGTCCCTCCAACCCAACCCCCCTTTGAGACCGATACCCAGCGCTTTCAAGACAGCCTCTTTGGCGGCAAATCGAGCGGCAAAGGATAGCTCAGACCTGCGCTTTCCGCGGCAATAGCCGATCTCTGCAGGTGTGAAGACGCGCCACAGAAACCGGTCTCCCCAGCGCTCAATGGCCTGGCGGATGCGCCCGACCTCGATGACATCAATGCCCGTGGCTACTACCATAGCTCTCTCCTGGGCCTCATCAGCCCGTGGCAATACCCTCTTTACCGCTCCCAAGGCCTCCAGAGATCCCTCCAGCCCCGGGTCTCCTCGGCCATCTTATTCTGGGCTTCCCGAATCTCCGCCCAGGTCTTTGGCTTCTCATCTTTGTTCTCCGGCTCATACCTGCTCAACACTTCGCGCAGACCGGTATTGGCGATCACTCCCGTCAGGCTAACACACACAAACAGCAGCCCGGCAATGCTGATCACGCCGACCAGAAGAACTATGCCTACCAGCAGCGCCAAACAGAGAGAGTACCACAGGTTGTCCAGCACGACCAAAATGCTCCGCCGAAGAATCTCCTTTATGGAAAGGTCTTCCCGCACCAGAAAAGCAAGGGCGTAGATCTGCACAAGACACAACAAGAGATAAACCCAAACCATCAGCCCCGCAGCAACCGCGCCGGGAAAGGTGAGTTTCCCGGACAGATGCTCGTAGAAAAAGACGTTCAGGGCCAAGAGCAAAGCAGCCAGGCTGAAAAATAGCCACAGGCCCAGGGAGGGGCCAAATAGTTTTCGCAAAGCGGGGAAAAACTCCCTTGCCCCTGCCTCCTGGTAGTGAGCCCACCGGGCGGTTACAGACCACAGGGCAGCCGAGACCGGTGAGACCATCAGTTGCTGAACGCCAATCAAAGCGATCATAAATCCCAGAAGAACTCTCCCAGCTGTGATCTGGGTCCAGCCCACCGTTAACAACAGAACTGCTACCGCAATCCATGGGAGACTGAGCAGTGACCAGAAGAGATTCAGCAGTATGCATCCGCCTAGATGATCGTAGGCATTCCAAAAAACCTTCCTGGCCATCTGACCCACAGACCTCTTCATGGAAAAGCACCTCTCTCCTTTCTGCATGTGGTATCGTTAACTGATTTTTCTTGACACCGTGGCGTTTTTTCGCTATGCTAAAATATTAACTTCCCACTAAAAATGCAACTTTTTAATGAAACTTCTCGTAAACAAAATGAAAATAGCCAAAGCAGGGAGAAAAAAGGTTCAGGATCTGATTCAACGGGCTCTCTCCGGAGACCAGGGAGCCTTCACTGAGCTGCTGGACAGACACAAGCGTCTCGCCTACCAATTGGCTCTGGGCATTGTCAAGAACCCGGCAGAGGCAGATGACTTGGTCCAGGAATCGTTCATTAAAGCCTTCAGATCTCTGTCCAGTTACAAACCGCAATTTGCTTTCACATCCTGGCTGTGCAAAATCGTCTACAACCACTGTCTCGACCATCTCCGGCGACGAAAGATCAAGGCCGTCTCCCTGGATGAGCCGATACGCGGTCAAAAGGGAAACATCAAGAGGGAAATCCCCGATTGGACACTCAACCCGGAACGGCTACTTATCCGCAAACAACGCATGATCTCCATCGATCTGGCCATCGACTCGCTGCCCCCTCACTACCGGCGCGTCATCGTGCTTCGCCACAAGGAAGACCGCTCCTACGAGGAAATCTCCAACATTCTGGACATCCCCCTGGGAACCGTGAAGGCTCAGATATTTCGTGCCCGGGAACTGCTCAAGAAAAAACTGAAGGGCATATAGATTCGGGCGAGGAGATGGTACCATGACCAGAAGAGCGACAAAACGGGTTTTGGTCACATTTTTTCTTCTCTCGTCCCTGGCTTATCACTATCCTGCCTGGGCAAGTTCAAAAAAGGTATATACTTTCCCGCAGCAGAAAACGATCCTCCCGGCGCCCGCTGATTTGATCTCCGTCCAGAGCACCCAGGGGGACATACGCATCATAGGCGGGGACCGGCAACAGGTGATTATCCAGGCCACCAAGCGGGTCAAGGCTCGCACCCGAGAGGAAGCCGAGGAATGGGCTCAAAAGGTGAACATCATCATCGACGAAAGGGAGAAGGATCTTTTCATCGGGACCAAAAAGCCCCGGGAGTGGTCGGGATCGCTTCGCGACTTCCTCTCCAGCCTTCTGGAAAAAAAACCATCTGTGCGGGTGGACTTTGAGATCCGCGCGCCCCGGGAGATGAACATCCAGGCGGTTTCGGTCAGCGGGGACATATACATAGCCGGCATCAATGGTCAGGTGGAAGTTGATGTGGTCAGCGGCGATGTGGAGCTGGAGGAGATCGGCGGAAACGTAGCCGTCGATGCCGTTAGCGGGGACATGTTCTTTCAGGACATCCGCGGGGATCTGGAAATCGACGCTGTTAGCGGCGACACGGAGATGGCGGACATCCGTGGCGATATAAACATCGATATAACCAGCGGGGACGTTTCCGGCAAACGCATCGAGGGCAAGTTGGCGGTGGATGCCACCAGCGGAGACGTATCTATCAAGGCTATTCGCGGCGACGTCAAGATCGATGTGACCAGCGGGGATATCACCATCTGCCAGAAGAGCGGTGACCTGTGGATCGACACCAGCAGCGGGGATGTGCTGGTGGAAACCATTGTGGAAAAAGCTTGCCGATATGAGGTGGATACCTCCAGCGGGGAGATCATGTTACGCATCCCGGAGACCTCCTCCAGCACGGTAGATCTGCAAACCTCCGCGGGCAGAATTCATGTCAAGCTGCCCATGATCGTCGAGTCTGTCTCGCGTACCCATCTGCGCGGCACCCTGGGGTCTGGAGCGGCAGAAATTGTCCTGTCCACATCTGGAGGAGATATCGATCTGCTGCCCTTGGACTAAGTCTGTTTGCTGCAAGGAGCTTAACTATGACAAGAAAACGCTACCGCCATTATATTCAAATCCTCAATAAGCTGATCATCTTATCTTTTGTGGGTCTGTTGACCGCCTGCGGGTTCAGTCCAACAGTCGCCCAGGAGGTGGACACGACCAGTCCTGAGCCGAAAAAACAAATCACAGTGGAGATAGAGATCGGGGATGAGGGCGTGATCGTGCGCGGCTCTGAGAACAAGAAAAGCAAAAAAGCTAAAATCGGCATCATCATCGACGATGATAAAATTATGGTGGACGGCAGTAGCATCGGCATCCTTGATCTGGACAGCGCTTTGAAGTGCATCACCATCGATGGCGGAGGCATCGTCAAATTCGGCGAGGACCTCACTATTGAAGAGGACAAGACCCTGCAAGGCGACGTGGTCGCCCTCGGCGGGGACATCACCGTCCTGGGCACGGTAACCGGTGATGTGGTCGCCCTCGGCGGGGACATCACCGTCCTGGGCACGGTAGCCGGTGATGTGGTCATTCTGGGCGGAGATCTGTACATTAAATCGACGGGCACCATCAAGGGCGATGCCGTCACCGTTATGGGGAAAGTCCATCAGGAACGGGGCGCTGAAATCCGCGGACAGCGCGTTGGGGTGCTGCCCATAAGCCTCAAAATACTTTTCAGCATGTTTCTGGCATTTTCCATCATCATATCCTTGCTTCTGGTCATCTTGGCAGTTTTGCTTGCTCCGAAAAATGTAGACCGGATTTGTGAGGCCATCGAGTTAGACTCTTTAAAATCGGCACTTATCGGTATCGTCGCTGCCATTGTGTTCGTTCTGCTGATCATCACTGTCATCGGAATCCCGGTGGCGTTTATCGCCTATTTCGTGGCCGGCTTTATGGGATTTGCCGGAATCAGCTTGTTCATGGGAACTAAGCTCCACAAAGGCTCTGGCCTGAGCCTTAGTTCTCCATTGGCCAAATCCTTTGCCGGAGCCGTGCTTTTAGAGTTGGTATTTGTCCTGGCCTGGCTTTTTAATTTGGGCGGTGACGCTTTATCTCCTTTGTTCTGGCTTTTCCTACTCATCGGCTGCATTATCATCTCCGTGGCAAACCTCGTTGGTCTGGGAGCTGCTTTCTGGACTCGTTTCGGCAAACGATCTGTGGCCCCCATCCCGATTCCCGTTCAGCAGGCCCCACCACTGTCACCAAAACAGGATGAAGAGGACGAAGAAATACCAGAAGCTCCTGCGTCCAGTTAATGAACAGCCTTGTAGCCCAAAAGTGAATCACAGGGGTTTTCTCAAGGCAACGGCGAACTCCAAAATCTCAGCCAGCTCAACCCGACGCCCTTCCGGTGTCGGGTTTTTTTTCAGCGACCTATTTTTGTGGCAACCTTTTCACCACTCTCACACGTCATATTTTACGGTTAGAGATTTACTCGGGGGGAATTGGGTTTGAAAAAAGAACCCGAAGACCGGGATCTGATCCTATGCAGACGATGCCAGCGAGGCGATATCCATGCTCTGGAGGAGCTTTACAAAAGGCATAAGGATAAGGTATATGCTATCGCCCTCCGGCTGACCAACAATGTGCAGGATGCCGAGGATATCGTTCAGGATGTTTTCGTTCAGGTCTATCGAAAAATCGGCGGTTTTCGTGAAGATGCAGCTTTTACTTCCTGGCTTTACCGCATCTCCACGAACATCTCCCTGAGCGCTCTCCGGCGCAAAAAGCGTCTGGCCAGCAAGCCGGCGGCCGAGGAAGTCCTGAGGGCAAACCTCAACCCCGGAGCTCAGCGCAGCAAGCTGCTGAGACCTTTTCTGGAGCAAGCCATCGCCTCTCTTCCGCCGAAATCTCGAATGGTCTTTATCCTTCACGATGTCCAGGGGTTCCAGCACAACGAGATCGCCCAGATGCTAACCTGCTCGGAGGGAACCTCGAAATCTCAGCTGCACAAGGCCCGGGCTCAGTTGAGAAAACGTCTGCTCCCACGCCTGGACATGATCGCTTCCCTGACCCATGTCTCTGGGGAGGAACCATAGGTGCACTGCCGTAAAATTCAAGAATTGCTCTCCCCCTATTTGGACGGGGAGCTCAAGCCCACCCGGGCGGCAGCCGTGGAAAAACATCTCTTGGGCTGTGGGCAATGCCGAAAGGTCTTAGATGACCTGCGCCTTATTCTCTCTGAGGCGGAAAGTCTGGTCCCGGCGCACCTGGCCAGCGATCTATGGCCATCCATTGAACATAGCATCCTGGCCCAGCCGACCATCTCGACGGTCAAGCGCCCACGCCACGCCCCGTTGTCCGGATGGCGGCCCAGAATCGCCTGGGCACTGGCACTGGCCGGCACATTCCTCATCGTCTTTTCTCTCCTGCGAGACCGCTTTCCATCGCCCGGGCCTGACCTGCCACCCGCTCAGGATCGCGCTCAGCTCCTGGCCACGGCTCAATCCGACATCGATCTTGCCCGGGCACACTATCAGCATTCCGTATCCGCTTTAGAGCAAATCGTCGCCCATCGAGCCCATGAGATGGACGAGGATCACGCCCGTCTGTACCGTGAAAAACTGGCCCATCTAGATAATAGCATCGACGATTGCACCATCGCTCTGCAGAAAAACTCATATAACATCGGGGCGCAACGCGCCCTCTTCGACGCCTATGATAGGAAAATATCAACGCTCCGAGAGATGGCCGTTTCGGCCGCATATTAAGCTCCGGGCCATGGTTTTCTCACCGGCGACCTTCATCCCGCTGGTTATCCTGGCCCTGGCGGCCACCGTCTTCGCCCAACAGGCGGGGTCTCCGGCAACGGGGGATCTCTCTGTGTTCCGCGACAGCCGGTTTGTCCTTTTGCCCAGCGCCCAGGATCTGATGGATTCTCTCTGGCCAGCCGAAAAATACGGCCAGGAGGTCCCCCTGGAGACCTTCGGGCAGAGCTCCCGGCAGGCTATGCGACTTTACCAGAAGGCTCTGGGTCGATATTTAGAGGAACTGCCCTGTGTTCAGGGTGTAGACTTGACCTGGCATCGCTGGTGGGAAAATTTTGACCGGCAGCAGGAACATTATTGGATGATGTGGCAGGCCCGCTTCGGCAAGCTGTTCGTGCATCACCTGCAGAGTATCTGGACGGACGCATACTCGCATCGCCTGGAAAAGACCATCTCCCTCTCCGAAAGGCCCACTTTCTCTCTGGCTCACGAGCACGGCGATGTGGCCATCACCGGCTCATCGAAAACGACCGTGCATCTGGTCGCTGAGATCAAGATCATCGCCGCCTCCCGGGCCGATGCTCAAAAATACGCCCAACAGATCGACTTTGCGGTAACTCGGGAAAACTCTGTCCTGAAAACGACCGTTCTTCTGCCCGCCGCTCGCCCTGAAACTGTGCAGGGAGTTTCCATCGACCTGGATGTGGAATTGCCCCGGGACTGTCCTCTTCTGGTAGAAAGCTGCTTTGGCAACATTCGCGTTCTGGGCATGACCAAGGGGCTCAGAGCCAAAAGCAGCCACGGTTCTTTGGAGGTTCGTGAGTGCAAGGGAGACCTAGACCTGGCCAACCGGCAGGGACAGATCAAGGTCACGCAGGGAGAGGGCATCCTCCGTGTGGAGACCAGTTTTGATCCCATCTTCGTGGCTGAATTTCTGGGCGATGTGTTCGCCAGCAACAAATTTGGTCCTGTGAGCATCGAGGGGGTCTGTGGATCGGTACAGATCGAGAACAGCGCCGGGCTCATCAGAACTGTCGATATCGACGGGGACGCAACAATCAGCAATCGCCTGGGTCAGGTGGTAGTACAGGGAGTGGCCGGCGATCTTTCGGTGGATAATGCCGGTGCTCCGGTGAACATCGCCGGCGTGCTTGGCCAAACGTATATTGAGAGTAAACAGGGGAAGATATGCGCCGAAAAACTCCGCGGAGACGTGATAATTTTCAACCAAAATGGAGATATCGAACTGGCTCTGGACGAGATACGCCAGAACCTTTATCGCCTGGACACCTCCTTTGGAGTCGTCCGGCTCAATTTCCCCCCCAGCCCCTCGGCCACCATTCGTGCCCAGACCTTCTGCGGCACCATCGACTCCGATTTCCCCCTGGAGATCACCCGGGTGGGGACCACCCAGATGGCTCGCGGCAAGCTCGGCCAGGGGAAAACCCTCATCCAGCTGGATGCCAAAAATTCGAACATCTATCTCATCTCCTCCAAGAGGTGAGGGAAAGGAGAACACTTTTATGAAAACCACCTTCAATCGCTCAGGAGTCGTGCTTCTTCTCCCCGTGCTTATCTTGCTGGCCATTTTCTTTTTGGTAGTTTCCACCGCCGCCGCCTGCGAAACTGAGGAAAATGGCTGGCTGGGCGTTTCCCTGCAACAGCTCACGGCAGACCTGCGCGAGGCCATGGACATCCCGTCAGGCACTGGCGTGCTGATCACGAACGTCGTCGAGGAAAGCCCGGCCCAAGAGGCGGGCATCGCGGTGGGCGACGTCATCTTGAAATACAACGACACGGCGATCACCTCCCCACACCACCTGTCGCGGCTGGTTCGAAAAACGGCTCCCGGCTCGAAGGTGACGGTAGAGATCTCCCGCCAGGGCAAGGAGAAAAGTCTCACCGTGAAGATCGGAGATCTAGAGCGGGAAATGGAGACATATTCCTGGCACGGCGAAATTGACCTGGACGAAATCCCACACCTCATTGGCCACTGGCTGGGCCCTGATCTCTGGCTGGGGGTGCATACCGTTGACCTGTCCGATCAGCTGGCTCAGTATTTCCACATCAAGGATGGCCGCGGTGTTCTGATCAAAGAGGTGATCGAGGACAGCCCTGCGGAAAAGGCCGGGCTTAAAGCCGGGGATGTGATCATCAAAAC
The DNA here is from genome assembly GCA_030628225.1 of Candidatus Zixiibacteriota bacterium. Taxonomy (GTDB): domain Bacteria; phylum SM23-81; class SM23-81; order SM23-81; family SM23-81; genus DAOVRJ01. The sequence continues at coordinate 15,705 of DAOVRJ010000006.1, forward strand.
CGACGGTGAACGAATCGAGGATACACGCGATCTCCACCAGGTCATCGGAGGGCACGAGGAAGGGGAGGATATGGAGCTGGTGGTAGTACGCCAGGGCAAGGAGAAAAAACTGACCGCCACCCTGGAGGAGCCACCCTTTCACGGCGCAGATAAATTGGCCAAAAAGCTTAAGAAGCTCCCCGGCAAGCTGGAACGCATGATGATGAAGGCTCCCTGTCACGAGCGGATGAAGGTAAAAGTTCCTCTCCATGAGCTGAAGGATATTCGCGTGGAGGTAATAAAAGAACTGGACGAGCTCGACATCCAAGAACTTGAAGACCGACTGGACAAGCTGGAAGAGGAGCTGGACCTGATCAAGGAAAAGATAGAGACAGATTGATCCCCCTAATCAGAATTCGTTCTTGGCGAGCGCCGGCAGATGGCCAAGGGCTCTGCCTCCCCCCTTATGCCCCTTCACCTTTGCATGGAGACCGTCCGGCGCTCGCTCTGCCCCCCGATTGAGAATCGTGTGCCCAGATTGTGGACAGGGAGGCTCGGCAAGAGAGATGTTCGCTAAGCCCGAATACGTGCCATGGTCTCCCCATCTCAAACCTCTATAGGCCCCGCAGCGAAAGCGTGATGGCTCCCGGCGATGTTTGTCTGCACTTCCCAGTGATTATCATTATTAATCTCTTTTTATCATGGCTTGTCATGTTTAGTCAAAAAGGGGTGGGAAAAATCTCCTGATCCTATCTAAGGCCGCGGATTATCAAGAAATTCGCGGACACGCCCGGAAATGTACACAGGTAGAATCTCTAATTGAAGAGGTTCTGCCTTTTTTATTAATCCAAGCCCCTTTCATTGAAGGGTCAGCGGGTAAAATGACCGCTGGCTATTGCATTTTGCCCATTATCCTTAAGGGCAGAATCTCTTCAAAGGATAGACCCGATCAGACATCTCCCCGGAAAGCATGCTCTGGAAAACGCAGTGCAGGGAACTCAAATATCCCAAACACCCTGATTGACAGGGTGTTTGAAGCCGCATTCGCTTCGGGACTGCAGCCGGGATGGAGAGAGGATGTGCAGATTTATCGGTCCCGTTGAAAAAGCGGTTCAAGCGGAACAGTTTTTGCTGTATTTAATTGATATAAATAAAGTAAGACAAAAGTTGCTTGTTTGCAATTTGAGACGGCCAATGGTCGCTCTATATGATCCGAGTCCTCATCATAAAGAGGAGCACAGCAAAATGAACAAACGTCTGTATGTTTCTTTGTTGACCGGGATCTGTCTATCTCTGCTGTTCAGCGCTGCTGCATTGGCCGACCACCTGCTGGTCAAGGACGTACTCAACAACGGCGGTGGACATGTCGAATCGGCCAGTTATCTGCTGGATTACTCTGTCGGCCAGGTGGCCATTGGCCGGAGCATGGGATCCAGCTATATAGAATGGGCAGGCTTCTGGGGATGGTCGCTCTGGGAGCCATTCCTGGCAGCAGAGGGGGAAACCCAGCAATTTTTGCCCACAACCTATGCCCTGCAACAGAACTACCCCAATCCCTTCAACCCGCAGACGCGCATTAGCTATCAGCTTCCTCGGGCCGTTCACGTCTCTCTGGTCGTTTTCAACGTCAAAGGCCAGGTGGTATGCCGGCTGGTCGATGAATATCAGGCCTCCGGAGAACACCTGGTTACCTGGAACGGCACCGATCAATCGGGCTGTTCGGTATCCAGCGGCGTCTATTTTTACCGTCTCTGTGCGGCTGATTTTCAAGAAATGCGCAAGATGCTCCTGCTGAAATAGATTGGGAAGCTTTTCATCGACCATATAACCTTCTAAGGAGGGTGAATCATGAGCCCCAGAAAACCGTTGACGCTCGTAACACTGGCCGTCATGACGTGGGCCCTCGTCTCGGCGGCCAATGCGGGAGCAACAGAGAAAACGGCGTATCTGGCTTGGCACACACACGACCTGAACTTCTCCAAATCCGTCCCCAACCAGTTGAACTACCAGGGCTATCTGGCCGAAGCCGGTGAATCCGAGAGCCTGACCACCACCCTGCAGATGACCTTCCGACTTTATGACGACGAGACATCTGGGACGGAACTGTGGAGCGAGACTTTTCCGGCTGTGCAGATCAGCGATGGGCTGTTCACCGTCCTTCTGGGAAGTATCACGCCTTTTCCGGACGATCTCTTCAGCGGATCGCCCCTGTGGCTGCAGACGGAGGTGGACACTGAGGTTCTGGTGCCCCGCAAACCGCTGGTCAGCGTGGCTTACGGCATGCGCTCCCAACAGGCCGATCATGCCCAGACGGCCGATTGGGCCACCTATGCTACAGATGCCCAACACGCCGTCACGGCCGACACGGCTCTCTACTCCCCCGCAACTGACGTCTGGACGCTTGTGGGAGACGATATCTGCCGTGAGTCTGGTAATGTAGGCATCGGCATCACCAGCCCCGCGTACACCCTCGATGTGGCCGGAATCGTCAATGCCACAACGTACTACGGAGATGGTTCAAACCTGACTGGTGTCACCGGAGAATCCGATGACGACTGGACCATCAACGGCGACGACATCTACCACGTGCCCGGCAAGGTGGGCATCGGGACCACCGACCCCGCGGCCAAATTGCACATAGAGGGCGGGGATTTCGAGAACGCTTTGCTGGCCAAGGGCGGCTGGTCCTACCCAATCTTGGCGGAGTATGATGGTTCCGATTCCGGCGCCGCCATCTGTGCCAAGAACACCGGAGATGGTGGAGATGCCCTCCATGCCATCGCCGAGGGCAGCGGTCGAAGTGCCATCTACGCCCGGGCAGCAGCGGGCATCGATTACACCATCTGGGCTGAGGCCAACGGCGCCGACTGGGCCGGCTATTTCTCCGGTGACCTGCACACCAGCGGGAAGGTGGGCATTGGCACCGAAAACCCGGCGGCTAAGCTGGATATAGAGGGCCTCGGATCCGAGAACGCTTTATACGCCAAGGGCAGTTGGTCCTATCCCATCATCACGGAATGGGGTGGCTCAGGCGAATACGCCGCTTTACTGGCTAAAAACACCGGTACCAGTGGAGATGCCATCCAGGCTGTCGTCGAGGGCAGCGGCAGAAGCGCCATATATGCCAAAGGCGCATCCGGTGCCGATTATGCCATCTGGGCTCTGGCCAATGGTGCCACCTGGGCCGGTTTCCTCTCCGGAGACGTACACGCCAGCGGCCAGGTGGGCATCGGTACCACAAACCTGGGAAGTTATCAATTATCGGTCAGCTCTTCGGGCAGCGGTGAATCCGGCTCAACCGTTCACATAGAGAACGATGCTGCCGACGGCATCGCCATGACCCTGCAGAACGAATCGAGCGATATCACCCTGCTCGTTTCGCAGTACGGCGCCGGCGATCTGATCCGCTGCGACAGATGGGCTGGCGGCCTAGAGACTGTCTTCAAGGTGCAGAACGACGGCCGGATCATCGGCTCCATCCTGGAGCTCACCGGCGGCAGCGACCTGGCCGAGCCATTTGATGTTGCCGGGCCGAGCCTTGATGTCAAACCCGGCATGCTGGTGTGCATCGATGCGCAGCACCCGGGAGAGCTGATTCTCAGCAACAGACGCTATGACCGCACCGTGGCCGGCATCATCAGCGGAGCCGGCGGGATCAACCCTGGAATGTTAATGGGTCAATCCGGCTCCGCGGCTGACGGACAGTATCCCGTTGCCTTAACCGGCCGTGTCTATTGCTGGGCCGATGTCTCTAACGGGCCAATCCAGCCTGGAGATCTGTTAACCTCCTCAAAGACGCCGGGGCATGCCATGAAGGTTACCGATTATGCCCGGGCTCAGGGCGCGGTTATCGGCAAGGCGATGAGCAACCTGGAAGAGGGGCGGGGACTTGTTCTCGTCCTGGTGACCCTGCAGTAGGAAAGGCGGTGCCAACATGAAACAGAGGACGAACAGCGTTTCAAGAGCGGGCCGCCTGTGCGGGTTATTCCTGGTCGGATGTCTGCTTCTGGCCCCCGCCATCCTTCAAGCCAGAGAAATAGCGGAAAGCGAAGTGCGTCGTGCCGTACAGACCTGGGTGCGATCTGTCACCGCCAATGCCAGGCCCGATGCCACCGTCGAGCGCATGGAACCCCACCGGATTGATGGGCAGACCGTTGCCTACATAGCCTATCTCGCCGGCGGCGGATTCTGCCTATGCGGCGCCGATGATCTGGTCCTTCCCGTCTATTTTTACAACCCCCGAGGAACCTATGATCCCCAGAACCCCAACTACCAGTATATCCTCTGGGAAATAGACAGCAGACTGAAGAACCTGCAGGAGGGCTCACAAAAAGGAGATCCGCAGTTCTATTCATATCAAGAAACTTTGTCGGACAGAGAGACCTTCTGGCAGGATCTGGTTGCCGGCCGCGTTCCCCGAAGCATGGACAGACCGAAGGCACCTTATAAAGATACAGAGCCGGATTCCATGAGCCTGGAGCTCACCTGCCATTGGCAACAGGGCTCGCCGTACAATGACCAATGTCCTGAGCTCACCCCCCAAGAGGATGAGCACACCCTTGTCGGCAGCGACGCCGTCGCAATCGCTCAGATCATGTACTACTGGCAATGGCCCCATACAGGCTGGGGTACAGGAAAGGTGGAATACGAGTACAAATGGAGTGCCGACTGGGAAGAGGAGGATTTGGACGATAACCCCGGTATTCCACCGGATTCCATCTGGGAGGACCGTCTCGAGTGGGTTGATGGTGCGGGTAAGGATGATGAAGCAGTCCTGCGCATGAAGGACTACTGGGACGAGAGCCTTTACGAGGAAGCCATAAATATCAACCAGGATGAAGACTATCGCGACGCCCTTGAGGACCTTTGGGACGACCTCACCGACGGATCAACGAGCTGCCAGGTCGATTTCTCGGCCACAAGCTACGACTGGAGCATCATGGAGGATATCCATTCAGATCCGCCAGATGCCGCAGATGCAGAGGTGGCCAAACTATGCTATCATGCTGGCGTGTCCATTGGCAGGAACTACGGGGTGATGC
>DAOVRJ010000293.1 GCA_030628225.1 Candidatus Zixiibacteriota bacterium
AATTTTTTGAGGTCAATGCCACCGGTGCCATGAATGTGATGTTGGCCTGCAAGAAGGCCGGGGTCAAGAGGATTCTCCAGTATTCCTCCTCAGAAGTATATGGTAGTGCCCAGTATGTGCCCATGGACGAGAACCATCCCCTGCGGCCCTGCTCTACCTATGCAGTAAGCAAACTGGCCGCCGATCGGCTCTGTTACAGTTTGCATAAAGAGCAAGATCTGCCCATTATTATCCTGCGCCAATTTAATACCTATGGCCCTCGCGAAACCCATCCCTACATCATCCCCGAGCTGATCACTCAGCTAAACGGTGACAATCGGCTGAAGCTGGGCAACGTGAAGGCCCGCAGAGATCTGACCTACGTGGATGACGCCGCCTGCGGAGCCATCGAGCTGATGAAGTGCGATGAGGCTGTGGGAGAAGTGGTTAACCTTGGACAAGGACGAGATTGGTCCGTGGAGGAGCTGGCCCGGATCATCTCCCGGCTTATGGGACACCGGTCGGTTCAGATGGATGTGGAAAAGGTAAGGCTGCGCCCTCTGGACGTGGAGCGGTTGAATTGCAGTTATTTTAAGGCCATGACTCTGTTTGGCTGGCGGCCTCAGGTATCCCTGGAGGAGGGACTGAAGCTCACCATAGACTGGTATCGACAGAACGGTAGCCAATGGGTTTGGGAAACAAAGATGGCCACAGAGGAGCAAATCTGGCAGGGGGGAGAGAGGGATGATTCCCCTGAAGGTGCCGGCCGCGGAAGCCGATGAGTGCTCTGATCACTTTTGGGAGAAATCGAATGGCCTATACGGCCATGAAGAGTATGGCCCGCCAGGGTATCAAGGCTGTGGTCGGGGATAGTTTTTCCCCATCAATGTGTTTCCACTCCCGATATTGTCATGGTCACTTCATCTATCCATCGCCGTACTTATTTCCGGAGCGCTTCATCGAGACCTTAGCCCGGAAGGCCCGGGAATACGGCTGCCGTGTCCTGATTCCAATGCACGAGGAAGGGTTCGTCATCGCCCGCTATAGAGACCGATTGACGCCTTTTCTGAAAGTGCCCCTGGCCGATTACGACCAGATTATGACGCTGCACAGCAAGGACAGGTTTTACACCCTGGCCCAGCAGTTGGGGGTGCCCATCCCCAAAACGTATTCTGTGAGCTGTGAGGAGGAGATAGAGGAGATCGCCGGCGCGCTTGACTACCCTGTGATAATCAAGCCGCGTCGGGCACATGGTTCCTTCGGCCTGAGCTACGTCTATTCCCCTGGAGAGCTGAGCAAGGTCTATGAGCAGCTGACGCACCGATTGGGGTTCGGCGCGGAGGAGATGCCCATCATCCAGGAGTATGTGCCAGGCACAAAATACTCGGTGTGCATGCTGTATAATCGGGGAGAGCTGCGAGCGAAATGCACCTTCAAGTTTTTACGGGAGTTTCCCATAGAGGGGGGCACGGCGGTTCTGCGGGTCAGCGTCAGGAATGACCGGATGGAGCAGATCGCCCAGCAGGTTCTGGATCACCTGCGCTGGCATGGAATCGCCGAGGCAGAGTTCATCCTTACCCAGGACCGGGGACCGATGCTCATGGAGATAAACCCGCGATTTTGGGGCTCACTGTATCAGGGAGTGGCCTCCGGGGTTGATTTTCCCTATCTGCTCTATCGCATGGCTGTGGACGGAGACGTTGACCCTGTCTTGGAATATCCCCTGGGCGTCAAGACGCGCTGGTTATGGGGAGACTGGCGTGCTCTGTGTGATTATCTCAGACGGCCCCTCAGCCAGTACAGGATGTTGCTGGACTATCTTAAATTCTACCGTCGCGACGTTTCCTATGACGACTTTTCTATGGACGATCCCCTTCCCTTTGTGGTGGAGATGATCTACCCCTTCGTCTCCTTCCTCACCAGGGGAACCTTCAATCCTGTGGAGAGGGGCAGTGAGTACGATCGAGAGGTGTGATCGGATGTCTTCGGAAGCCTTTTCAATAACCAAAAGGATTAATATCCGACGAGCGATCACCATTATCATTCTTGGAGCCCTGACCTTTTTGGTCATCTTGAAGCTGTCCGGTTTTAGGACATCCTGGGAAAGGCTTCGGGCACTGAATCCACGATACATCGTGGCGGCTTTCTCAGTCTATTATTTCTCCTTTTTGATCCGCGCCCTGCGTTGGAGAATTTTGCTGCGGGCGCTGGGCCAGAAACTTTGTGTCTCTGCCCTATTTTCGTATATCTTGGTTGGCTGGTTCATCAGCGCCCTGGTGCCCGCCAGGGCGGGCGATGTAGCCCGGGCTTATTTGTTGAAAAAAGATCGCCAGGTTCCCCTGAGAGTGGGACTGGGCAGCATTTTTGTGGAGCGTGGTCTGGATGGCCTGGTTATTTTGAGCTGTTCTCTCATCTTTAGCTTTTTCATCCTCAGCCTTGGACTGCCCAAGTGGATATTAACTCTGTATCAGGTAACCTTCTCCATCCTTCTCATAGCCTTGGTATTTTTCTATTTCGTGCCTAAGTTGGAGAGCAAAGCGCGCCTTCTATCCTCTTCGGCCCGGTACCAAAAGGTAGTCCGCTTCCTGTTTCGGCTGATGGAAAATGTGCGGCTCATCGCCAAAAGTCGGGGAAGGGTGGTCTTGGCTTTGCTCTGCACTCTGATCATTTGGTTCAGCGACGCTCTGGTCACCTATTTAATTCTGCTGAGCCTTAACTACCCCTTGCCTCTGCCGTGG
>DAOVRJ010000155.1 GCA_030628225.1 Candidatus Zixiibacteriota bacterium
AGAATCCTCTTGACCCCGGCCTTCTTGCAGGCCAACATCACATTCATGGCACCGGTGGCATTGACCTCAAAAAATTTTCGAGGCCGATCATAGCAATGGGGAATATATGGCTCAGCGGCCAAATTGAAGACACAGTCAACCTTCTCCTGGTTCATGACCTCATCCAGGCCTGGGTCCAAGATGTCTCCCTCCAAAATATCCACCTGATCTTGAACATCGGTCAGGTTGGATCTGTCCCCGCTGACGAAGTTGTCGAAAACCAGCACCCCTGCGTTCTCTTTCAGCAGCTCTCTCACCAATGTCGAGCCGATGAAACCGGCCCCGCCGGTGACCATTACTTTTTTTTCGCTCAGCTCCATCTCAAAACCCCTTCTGTTCAATTCTATTCAGCAAGTCTCAGGACGCTCCAGATCGGCGGCGGCGGTAATATTCAACGGTCCTCTGGATACCCTCGTCCAGGTTCACTTGAGGCTTCCAGCCCAGTTCCTTTTGAGCCTTGGCGCTGTCCAAACAGATCCGGTGTATCTCGCCCAATCGCTCCTGGGTATAGATGGGCTCGATCTCGGTGGCCAGATGCTTTTTCAGGGCAGCGAAAATCTGATTTACGGAGATCTCCCGGCCCCATCCCAAATTCATAATCTGGCCGTCGCCCCTCTTAATGGCCAGCAGATTGGCCTCCACGATATCTCCCACGAAGACGTAATCTCTTGTATGCGTGCCATCGCCATAGATGGTGGGGCGCTTTCCAGCAAACAGAGCTTCGGTGAAGATGGCCACCACCCCCGCCTCCCCAAGAGGATCCTGCCGGGGCCCGTAGACGTTGGGATATCGCAAAATAGTGTAGTTCAAGCCGTGGTTGTGGCGGTACAGATACAGGTAGTGCTCCACGGTATGCTTGGTGATACCATACGGGCACAGGGGATGAATGGAGTGACTCTCATCGGCAGGCAGAGACTCCGGTTCCCCGTATACGGCTCCGCCCGTGGAGGCATAGATGACTTTCTTGATATCGTGTTTGGCACACAGTTGGAGAAGGTTCAGAGACCCCAGCACATTTACCTGAGCATCGAACACGGGGTCCGTTACGGATTTGCGAACGTCTATCTGGGCAGCATGGTGATCCACCAGATCCGGCCTTTCCTTTTCAAAAACCTCTGCCAAACCGGGGTCTCGGATGTCCAGTTGATAAAAGGTGGCTGCGGGATTGATATTCTCCCGGAAACCAGTGGACAGATCATCTACGATGACCACTTCATACCCCTCGGCGATGAGCCTATCGGCGATGTTGGAGGCGATGAAGCCAGCTCCTCCGGTGACCAATATCTTCATTCCACCTTCCCCTCTTTTTATGATTGCTCCTTCAGGAGGCGGTTCTTGATGTAATCCTCTAGCGCCTCCTCCCAGGAACGCATCCAGTCCAAACCCATCAGATGTAACAGATAATCTCGGATGCCCTCCATTCTGGGCCTGGGGGCTGGAAGGGAAAAAGCATCGGAGCTGATGGGTTCCAGGAGATGATTTGGAATGCCCACCAATTCCACGATCTTCTGGGCATATTCGAATCGACTGCAGCAACCCTCATTGGCCATGTGGTAGGTACCATACCATCCCGTCTCCACCAGCTTTAATATTCCCCGGGCCATGTCCACCGTATAGGTGGGAGAGCCGAACTTGTCATCGACCACCTGCAATTTCTTTCCCTGGGCGGCCAGGTTGATGATCTTGCCGACGAATTTCTTGTCCCGCTCTCCTCCTCCGAACATCCAGCCAGCCCTGACGATATAATGCTCCTTCAGCAGCTCTCTCACAAGCAGCTCTCCCTGGTACTTGGCTTTGCTATATTCGCTACGGGGATGGGGAGTATCGAACTCCGTATAGGGCTCGTTCTTGGTACCATCGAAAACGGAGCCCGTGCTGATATAGACCATACAGGCATGAGCGTTTTGACAGGCCAGGGCCAGATTTTTTGTGCCGATGGCATTGGTTAAAAAGGTCTGGTCCGTCATGCCCTGGCAACCATCCACATTGGTCATGGCGGCCAGGTGCAAAACCAGATCTGGTTGAGTCTGCTCGAAGACGGCGGAAATAACCTGGGGATCCCTGACGTCCATCTCCTCCAGGTCAGTGGCCACCACCTGGTGTTTTTCGGCAAAAACAGGACACAAATCGCTGCCCAGCATGCCCTTTGCTCCCGTTACCAGAACTTTCATCCATATCCCCCCTATCGAATCATAAGCAGCTCAATTTCTTGAGTCGTTTCTCTCCACAGAGACGGCCATTTGTGACTGTACCCCATCACAGGGCTGGTTGCTCGCTAACTGGCCAGCGCCCTGTCGTAGGCCGTCATCAATTTCTGGTAGTGAGCCTCTACGCTGTACTTCCTCTCCACCTTTTCCCGGGCATTTCTGCCCATCTTAATGGTCCCTTCCGGATCGCAGGCCAGACGCTGAATCCTGTCCCTGAGGCCCTGCTCATCACCAGGGTTGAAAAGCAACCCATCCCTGCCGTGAGTGATCAACTCCGGGATCCCTCCTATTTGGGCTCCGATGACCGGCTTGCCCAGAGCAAACGACTCCAGAATCGAAAACGGACAGTTCTCGTACCACTCGGAGGGCACGACCACGAAAAGGGAGTTGCTGATCGCCTGCTTCAACTTTTGTCCCCGCAAATAACCGACAAACTCAACATCGCTGAGCCCCTCTTGTGCTGCCAGATCCTGAAGAGCACTTCGCAGCAATCCCTCGCCGATGATCAGCAACTTTAACCCCTCCAGGCCCCGCATGGACCGGATCAGGGTCATCACGCCCTTCTCGGAAGAAAGCCGCCCAAAATAGACGCAGTAGTTTTCCCCGCCATATTGAGGTGTGTAGGCATCGGTGTCGATGAAATTGGGCAGATAAAAGACGGGCACATCGGCAATACCATTCTCGCGCAGCTTCCGGCCCAGAAATTGGCTGGGCGTGATGTACAGGTCTATATTCCGGCGGTAAAGACCCAAAGCTCGATGGGTGTACATTTCCAGCACGTTAAGCAGACTGGCCGAGAGAGAGCCTTTATTGCACCTCTGCAGGGCGGCGTGGTAATAACGCCCTCCGCGACACCTCTCGCACACCTGTCCTTTGGTCAACATGGAGTAAGTGGGACAAATCAGTTTATAATCGTGCAAGGTTTGAACGACGGGAATGCCTAGCTTTTTCAGAGAATGAAGGATCGACGGCGATATCTGATGGGCGATGTTGTGAAGATGGGCCAGATCCACTCGCTCTCTTCTCAGGAGCTTTTCTAATCTCCTTCTGGCCTGACGAAAATAGATCACTCTGGGGATGATCTCTGCCTTCGCACGCAGAGAGTGATCCTTGTTGAATTCCACGTTGTTAACAAAGTACCGCGTGTACGGCGTCGGTCTGTTACGCTCATCCCGCATGGCAAAGGGAATCACGCGGTGCCCTTTGGCTTCAAGCATCTTTTTCGTCTCGAAGAAACTCCGCTCAGCGCCACCGCGCAGATAGTAAAATTTGTTGACGAACAAAACCTTCATCAGAATACGCTACTCTCTTGTAATGGCTAGCAAGTCCACCAATACTTTGGGCTGAAAGCTGTTTCCAGAACCATCCATGCCGGTAAAGGCGATGATCATATCTTGGTTCCCGGATGTCTCGGTTTTATTCTCTCTGGTGTCCACCCGAGTACTAAGGACTTCAGGGAACCTCCGAAAAGATAGTTAAAACCTGCTAGCACTGCGCCATAAAAAATGATGGCTGAAAGAATAGTTATCAGCAACCCGTGCTCTTTGCCGATAAGGAGCAAAAAACCAGCCAGAAAAAGACTAGACACGATGGGTTTCCAGGTTACCCTGGGAATGGAGACCGCAAAGACCTTCTTGGAGACGAGTCCATAATGGAGCGTAAAGGAGATGATGTGGCTGGCCAGAACCGCCACTCCAGCACCCATGAGCCCAAAGTCATAGATCAATACAATACTGAGAGGAAAAAGGCAGGCTGAGTTCACCATGAGGATAACCAGGTTGGCCTTCTGCTGGCCGCTGGCCAGCAAGAGACCTCCAAGAATCTTGTTGAAACACATAGGAACTAAGATCCATCCCAGAACCCGCATCACTGGAGCCGCCGCCACGAACTCTTCTTTGTACACCAGCAGTATGGAATCGGCCAGGAAGAGGAAACCCACCGCCAGTGGGAGCGCCAGGGAAATGAGAAATTCGATGGTGCGCTCGGCATATTGTTTAAATCTGGCCAAATTCGTCCTATAGGTTCTGGAGAGGACGGGATAGACCACCTGCCAGAGACTCATGGACATAAGCATGAAGAAATTGGTCAACTGAAAGGCCGCGTTGTACAGCCCCACTTCAGCCTCCCCCCGGAGCTTGGACAAGACAATAACATTTACCCTCAGAAAAATGATGGAGAAAACGCTGATACCCAGAAATATGGTGGCGACTTTGGCCAATTTTCGACAAAAACTCAGGTCGATGACCCAGCAGGGTCTGGAAAAATAATGGTAGATGAAAGACCACTCGATCAGCAACGTGGCTCCCTGAATCATCACCAGCAGGCCGATGATCTGTATCAAACCGGATCCCCGCGATAAAAGCAGCCAGATCAGCCCAATCTTGGCCAAATTAGCCAAAGCAAAGGTGTAGACAATGAACTGCATGCGCTCGAAGGCCTTAAATATTGCCTCGCATACTGTACACATGGCAAAGGGGATCAGGGCCAGCCCCAAAAGATAACTTGCCTTGACTACCTGGGGGGAATAACCCAGCAGGTGAACGAGCAGGGCCCACAAACCCAGAGAAACCAGGGATGACATCAGAACGATAAGGTGGCCGTTGACCAAATATTTGCCGAAATCCGACTTGTTCTTGGCCACCTCTCGCACGATGAGATCAGTAAGGCCGAAGATGGCCGGCACTTGAAAAATAATGTAAAAGGTATACACCAGGGAAAACTGGCCAAAGAGCAAAACGCCCAGATGGCGAGCGATGAGAATATAGAGCACAAAGCTCGCCCCTCGCTGTATCAGCAAGGCGCCGGTCATGGCCATGGAATTTCTGGCCAGTTTGCTGATTGTGGTTAATCTCATGCACGGATCCTCGTCAGTGTGAAAAACCGAGGCTCACCGGGAGCTAAGAAAGAGATCCTAAGCCTTAAAGCTGCTATCTCACCTTTTCCATTTCTCCTTGGAGAATCCAACAGTTCCCAGGGCCTCTCTTCTATTAGGCAAGCTATCCCTCCTTCGTTTGCAACAATCGTTCTCGATTTATCTTCCCGGTGGCCACCACCAGGCCAGCCAAGACCCATAAATCGGCGTGCCGCCCAATGTAGGCTGGATCCACTAGCCAGTGAGCCCACAAGGCGGCCATGCCCCCCAGGATGCCGATGTTGATGAGACTTGTAAAAGAATCTCTTGCCTTAGTGTTTCTAAGACCCTGCAAGAAAATGGAGCTCAGTAACCAGAGAAAGATAATTAGCCCCGGAATGCCCATCTCGGCAGCCTTCAGCAGATATGCATTATGGACTATATAGGGAGCTACGTACCCCAAGTTGGGGTTGTAAAGGTGCATAATTTTCCAGTAATTTTTAACCCCCACTCCCAGGAAAGGATGGGCCCTGATGATGCTGAGGGCCACCTTGTTCAGGGGCATCCGGCCCTGGGCCGCCCCGTAGTCCTCGCCGAAGAGCCGAAGCCGGATCAGGCCGGAAAAGCCAAGACTGATGCCGCCGAAGATGGCAATTATCACGGCGATGACCACCAAAGTCCGTAGGCTGATCAGTTTGGCCCGTAAAATGAGCAGAAAAACAAGGCACATTGATCCCACAAAACAAACCCACCCGCCGCGGGACAGGGTCAACAACAACGTGCTGAGGGCACAGATGAAGACCAGGCCACTGGCCAGCTTATGCCGCAGCTTGATCTGGGTGAACAGGAGGACCACAGACAGGGGGATAAGCAGTTCCATATACTTGGCCAAACTGTTTGGGCCTCCAGAGGTCCCCCACACCCTGGATATGGGGATATAATACCTAATGAAAAAGACAA
>DAOVRJ010000252.1 GCA_030628225.1 Candidatus Zixiibacteriota bacterium
GCTTTTTTTCGCTTCCTTTCTGCTGTTTATGTCCCTGCTGGTCTTTTGCCCCATTCTGACAGCTCAAGAGGACGCCTTCGAAAAACCTCTCCTGGCCGAGGAGACCCCGGTTCCCCCCATCGTGTTAGAAGTCCACGATACCCCCAATGACGCCGGCGAAAGCATCAACATCTTGTGGGAACTTTCCGCCGACGACGGGGGCGGCAAGAACAACGTCACCGGCTACGATATCCTACGCAGTGAGGCCATTGATGGCGAATACCAGGCGATCAGCTCTGTTCATAAGGGCATCGACAACTACGCGGACACCTCCACCGAGGATAAGGTTACCTACTACTACAAGATCAGAGCCAAAGCCGGCGATTTTCACTCCGACTCCGCACCATCTGCTCCCGTTCACTCCTACCAGCAGTGGTTCAACGCGGAGAGAATCAACCTGCTGGTCATCGCCGCGATCATCTCTTTCTTCATCATCCTGTTTATCGAGCGAGCCAAAAAGGGCAAAAAGCTCTTCGTTCGCCGCATCGCCGGCCTGGAAGCCGTGGAAGAGGCCGTGGGCCGGGCCACGGAGATGGGCAAGTCGGTGCTGTATATTCCGGGCATCCTGGACTTAGACGACGTGCAGACCATCGCCAGCATCAGCATCCTGGGCACTCTGGCCCAAATGACGGCCAAATACGACACCAAATTGGACGTGCCCGTCTCCAAATCCCTGGTGTTGACAGCTGCCAGAGAGACGGTTAAACAGGCCTATCTCAGCGCCGGGCGGCCCGATGCTTACAGCGATGACATCGTCCACTACATCACCGACGAGCAGTTCGGCTATGTGGCGGCCATCGACGGAATCATGGTACGAGATAAACCTGCCACTTGTTTTTACATGGGCGCCTTCTTCGCTGAATCTCTCATTTTGGCCGAGACGGGCAACTCCATCGGCGCCATCCAGGTGGCTGGCACAGCCATGCCGGCCCAGCTTCCCTTCTTCGTGGCCGCCTGCGATTACACGCTCATCGGCGAGGAGCTCTTCGCCGCCAGCGCATATCTGTCCGGAGAGCCCCGCGCGATAGGCAGCCTCAAGGGACAGGATGCCGGCAAGGTTATCGCCATGCTGTTCATCGGCCTGGGAGTGCTCTTCGAGACGGCTCGCGTCCTGACAGGCAGCCCGGCCATCGCCAGGGCGAGCGATTTCATCACCCGGCTGTTTTCACTAAAATTTTAAGGCCAGGAGGAGACTATGCGCCGACGAATTCCGATGATCATCACCTTCGTTGTGGGCACGGCTCTCATCGTGGCCATGTTCGTCCCTCACACACCCTTCAGCTCTTTAGACGAGAACTTGTCCGTCTACTTCGACATCATCGCCGTATTCGCCTTCATTTTGGGTGCTGGCAACTTGCTCAAAGTGCACCTTAAAAAGATACAGAGAAAATCCCGCGACTGGCGGTACAGCATTGTCACCGTGTCTGGCTTTGTGTTAATGTTGATCATCGGTCTTCTGAAAATCGGGGGGCCGCCCGGGTTGAGGGGGGATTTTCTGGCCGAGGGGTCGTGGTTCCGGTTCGTGTTCGAGGCCGTCTTCAATCCCCTGCAAGCTACCATGTTCAGCCTGTTAGCTTTCTATGTTGCCTCGGCGTCCTACCGCGCCTTCCGGGCCAAGACCAAAGAGGCCACCGTCCTGCTCATCGCCGCCTTCATCATCCTGGTGGGACGCACGCCCATCGGCCATTATTTCACCTTCTGGCTGCCGGCAAAACTTGAGTTTCTACACATCCCCACCCTGGCCAATTGGATCATGGCTTGGCCCAACACTGCCGGCCAGAGGGCTATCATGATCGGCATCTCCCTGGGGGTGATCTCCACCTCCCTGAGGATCATCCTGGGCATCGAGCGTCCCTATTTAGGCGCGGGCGACTGAGAACCTTCAAAGGAGCGTCCAATGAGCTTTTTGACTAAAATGGGAAATCTCGATCGCCGCGTCATCTTCTCGCTCATCGCCCTGGCGGTGATCGTCCCGCTGATCTTTCGTATCTCCTTCAAGGAATATCCCACACCCATCGTACAGAAGATCTTCGACAAGGTAGAAAGTCTGCCCGCTGGGTCCAAGATCCTGTTGCCCTTCGACTACGGCCCCAGCACTGCCCCGGAGCTCGAACCCATGGCTTTCGCCGTGCTGCGACACTGCTGTGAGAAAAATCACAAGATGTACATCATGGCCCTGTGGCCCACCGGACAGGTTCAGGCCATGCGACCTATCGACTCGATCATCGAGGATGATTTCCCGGAGAAAGTGTACGGAACCGACTACGTCCACCTAGGATATAAGGCGGGTGGCTATGGACTTATCAACACCATGCTGGCAGATCTGAAGAAGATGTACACCACTGATGTGGAGGGCACGGCCATAGATGACATTCCCATGATGCGCGATGTGCAGACCTTGAGGGACTTCGCCCTCATCTGCAACTTCAGCGCCGGCAGCCCGGGATTGAAGGAATGGGTCCAGTTCGCCGGCGATCCCGGGGACATCCCGGTGGCTGGCGGCTGCACGGCGGTGAGCGCGCCCCTGCTGTACCCCTATTACCCGCGTCAGATGTTGGGGATGATGGGTGGGCTGAAGGGGGCGGCGGAATATGAGGCGGCTCTGGCCATTGGGTATCCCAAATATGCCCAGATAAACCAGCGGGCCATCAGCATTATGGGCCCGCAGGCCATCGCCCACCTGGTCATTATCCTGCTCATCATCATCGGCAACATCACCTTTTTCATCGAGAAAAAAAGACAGAAAAAATCCGCTTAATTTCTCCGGAAAAGAGGGTTGATACTATGTACGCTTTGCAGGTCTGGATCGGTGCTCTGCTGACTTTAATGATCTTCAGCTTCCTTTACAAAGATAATCCCTTCTACAAGTTCGCCGAGCATCTCTTTGTGGGCGTTTCCGCCGCCTACTGGATGGTAGTGGGCGTGTGGGGAACCATGATCCCCAATATGCTAGCCAAGATCCATCCCCCGCTGGTGAAGAACATCTTGCCAGCCCTGGCCACGGCGGAGCCCGAGTATCACTACATCATCCCCTGCATCTTCGGGCTTCTTCTGCTCACTCGGCTGATTTCCAACATCTCCTGGCTCAGCCGTTGGGCCCTGGCCTTTATCCTCGGCTACACCGCCGGGGTGCGCTTCAGCAGGTTCTTGCAGTCCGACTTCATCGGCCAGATCAAGAGCACTCTGATTTCCATCGTGGCCGTGGGCGACGGCGGCTTTTCCATCGGCATGACCTTCTCGCACATCGTGCTCATCGTGGGGGTGGTCTGCGGCCTGATCTACTTCTTCTTCTCCAAGGAGCACAAGGGAGCCTTCGGCGTTGCCTCCCGGATAGGCATCTGGATCCTGATGGTCACCTTCGGCGCCTCCTTCGGCTAC
>DAOVRJ010000285.1 GCA_030628225.1 Candidatus Zixiibacteriota bacterium
AAGAAGTGGTAGGGCATAGCCGAAGTCATGAAGAGGTCGGGAATTGGTTGTAGTGGTCATGGTTGTTTGTGGTAGGATGTGGTAGGGTGTGGCGAGGTCGAGGAGGTCGGCAGAATTTGTTGGAGTGTTCAAAAAATTCTGCTGACCTCCACGACCACCTCCAGGGCACCATCCCCGTCGATGTCCAGCACGATGGGCGAGGACAGCAAAATGTTGCCGGTGTCGTACGGCCAGCCGCTCAGCGAATAGCCATGGTGATTGACCGCGTACACCTTGCCATCGTTGCAGGTGAAGATAACATCCAGCCTGTTGTTGTCGTCCAGGTCGGCTATGGCCGGAGAGCACTTGATGGCCTGGCCGGCCTGAAATGTGAACAGAAGCTCACCCGTCGCGCTCACCGCATACAGTTTCTTGTCATCGGATCCCACGATGACCTCTTTCTGCCCGTTTTGGTCCAGATCGGCTATGACCGGCGATGACCAGATGGCCCCACCAGTGGCCAGGGGAAAACCGGGCAGAGACTCGCCGGTCTCAGCGGACAGAGCATAGAGCAACCCATCAGATGCACCCACCACCACGTCCACACTCCCATCCCCGTCCAGATCGGCCAGGGCCGCATCGGCCACTATCGAGCCGCCCAGGATAATGGGGAAGGGAGAATACTTCTCTCCCTGGGCCGTTAAAACGTGTAGCTGGGAGTTCATAGTCCCCAAAACGATCTCCGGGCTTCCATCACCGTTCAGGTCAGCCACCGCCGGCGTGGCCAGAATATCTGCGCCCATCCCCCGCTTGAAGACAAGGGACCCATCCATGTTAATAGCGTAAAGGGTGTCATTTTTAGACCCGAAGAGGAGCTCTTCACTGCCGTCCCCGTTCAGATCGCCCACGGTCACCGAGCCCCAGGCGTTCCCGCCGGGGGCGTGGAAGGGAAATCCAGCGACCTCCTGGCCAATCTCATCCCATATATGCAGATAACCGTTATCCTCCATGGCCACAAGCCTGCGTGGCCCGCCACCCGCCCAGACCATCAGGGGAGAGCAATGCACGCCCGAGCTCAACTCCACCGGCCATCCGCTCTTGTGCACTGTTATGGGAAGCTGGAAGTTGATCTCCCGGGAATACGGATACGTCCCCTCGCAAATCCCCGTAACATAAAGATTAAAGGATATGGGACAGATGCCGATCTTCTCGGCCATCTCGATGGCGAAAGGGTCGTCCAGATTGGTGCTGGTCTGACCATCGGGAAGACCCTCGGGATATACTCCCTGCACGTCTGTGATGTTCACCCGCGGGTCCGCGGGCAGCAGCCAGCCCATCACATCCGTCAGGGAACCCCAGGTCCGCTTGTTCTCCAGGGTCACCGTGAAGTCGAAGTTCTCTCCGGGATCCGCCAAACCATCACCGTTGCCGGCGGCGTCAAGGATGTTGCTGGCCACCATCTCCACACGCGCGGTGTACACGGGTGCAGGTACCATTACCAGGTTGCTATTCTCAATGCCCACCTCGTTGTGGCCCATCCTTATCCGAAAATAGCCGTCTTCGCCCCATCCCGGGCCCCAGCTATTCTTGACAATCCAGCAGCTGTCAGCATCGTCCCAGCCGATGATGCTTATGCAGTGCCCACCGGCCACATCTCCCC
This sequence comes from Candidatus Zixiibacteriota bacterium, assembly GCA_030628225.1. Lineage (GTDB taxonomy): Bacteria > SM23-81 > SM23-81 > SM23-81 > SM23-81 > DAOVRJ01. The sequence goes on from DAOVRJ010000285.1 coordinate 1,640, forward strand.
ACGTGTACTGGTACACCCCGGAGGAATAGCTGAAGAAGTCATAGAAGACGGTAAAACCTCCCACCAGCGGTCCCTCCAGCAAATTGATCTTCATCTGCTCGATCATTGCCTCCAAGGATCCATAGGGAACCCATCCCCAAGAGGATATCTTCCTGGTCTGCTCTGTCCAGTCTGAACAACTCTGGTAGCAATTGTCATCGCGGGCCTCGTAGGGGAGACACGACTCCAGGGGCGCGCCGTAGTCATGCAGGTAGCGAGCCGCATCTCCGGACCACCATCCATAATCACAGGATCCGCCTCCGCAGGAGAAGATGTGTTGCTCCGACAGATCCAGATCCTGTCCCGGGCTATCGCAGAAGATGTTGATCCGCCCCTCGAAGGTGGCCATGGTCCCGAAGGCCACACAGCTTCCGCAGGGCCCCTGGTCCCGGATGGGAGTCACCCAGTCGACGCCATCTATATCTCGCCAATCCAATCTCTCCGGCAGATCGGGCTTTGGCCCGCTGTTACGGTAGATGTGCTCTTCCCTCTCCCCGACAGACTCAAAGATCGCGCCGCAGCGCAGCTTTTGCTCCTGGGCGCTTAGCCGAAAGATGGGGTTGTCCGCCGCCGTCCACCGGGCGTCTTTCTCCGCGATGGCCTGCTGGATCTCGCTCAGGTCCTGATCGTCCATGGCGTTGACGGAGGCGGCCAGAAGGCTTATCATGATGATACAAAGCAAACAAACGATCCGCTTCATGATTTTCTCCACCCTTTCCATTGAGGTAATTGTATACATGGTCTATCTGTTTATTTTAGCATGTTTTTCTTAAGATGTCAAGGGGAAATTAGTCTGCTGATATAATCGGATTTGTCAAGAAAAAGGGCGCGGTGGTCTTGCGCCGGCAATCAAAATCCAAACGGTTGTCGATATTAATGGTTCACGCCCTTCATTTGCTGACGCGCGGGCACGGCATGCCGTGCCCCTACTATTCTTGCGGTGTAATTATCGGTTTCCGGAAACAATTTTATAGCGAATTTCCCCTCACCAGGGCATAATAAAGTAAGAAAACGCTTGACTTTAGCAAACACGTTAAATATAATAAAGTTGACTGTATTTTATGAGTTTCCTTTTAGGCTTTCGCCGGCATTCATGCCATGTTACCCTGCCTTGACATCGATATGATGCCTTTCGCGCAGGCAGCGATCAATCAGGTCGCATGACCGCCAGCACCCTCCCCATCTGCCAATTTA
>DAOVRJ010000055.1 GCA_030628225.1 Candidatus Zixiibacteriota bacterium
GACCTTGTCCTGGATGTAAACGGCCAGCTCCAGCGGTTTGTGCCGGTATTTGTTGAAGGCAAAACGGCTGTCCTTGCTGACGTAGCTTCTATAGGTGGGGTCCCGGAGGTAGTAAAATAGCTCATGGTAGTTGATCTCCAGACCCGACTTCATCTGATGGACATCGGTAACCTGGCTGGTCAGGTCGAAATTGCCCGTCCAGGTGTGGGTGTTCTGTTTGAACCACCAGCTGAGGATGCTGTTCTTCCAGAAATTCTGGGTTTGGTAGTCCCTGGCTTCCGCCTTACTGTATAGAGGATCGTTATCCGACTCCCAGAGGAAATATCTGTACTGCTGGAAAATGAAGGAGGCCCTCAGAGAGTAGAAAGTGCTGGGGCTGATGGTGTGGGTCAGGGTCAGGGAATGGCGGTCGCTCTGGCGCTCCCGGTTGTAAGTGCTCTCCGGCAGATATTTCCAGCGGTGGTCATAGGTTTTGTACTCGCGCCGGTACCACAGGCAGCCATAGGTCATCTTAAGGACATCGCTGAGCCGCACGGTCAGCTTGCCGCTGATGTTCTTTCGGGTGCTGGGCTTCATGGGTATCCGCTCCATGAAGTCGGACCGGGTAGTGTCGGGGAGGATGTTCTCGCTCTCATCGCGCAGAGCCTTCTGGGAAAATTTATTATAACCGTAGAGATAACCGTCGGTATCATCGTACTGGCCGGAGAGGAAGAAGGTTATCCTGTTGCCCAGCAATGGGATGGGTCCGCCCAGGTTTCCCTGCAGGTTGCGGATATTGAAGGGCTCGATGTCATCGATATCCAGAAAGATATCTGTGTTGTTGCTGACTTGATCCCCCATATAGCCGGAGAGTCGTCCGGACAGCTTCTGGCCTCCGCCCTTGGTGACGATGTTGACGATGCCCGACATGGCGTTCCCGTATTCGGCGTTGAAAGTCCCGCTGACGGCCACCATCTCCTCGATGGCGCTGCTGTTGATGGTCAGGTTGTCCATTTGCCCGGAGTAAGGGTTCTTGACCAGGATGCCGTCCACCATGTAGGCCACCTCTTCTTTTCTCCCGCCGCGCATGTGGGTGTGGCCGTAGATATCGGTGGTCACTGCCGCCTGGGTTTTCAGGATGTCATCTATCTCCTCCACAGGCATCTCCGCGATCTGTTTGGCGGTGGTGATGTCCGAGCTGGAGGTGACGTCCATGCGCACCAGGGGTCGCTCCGCCACCACGGTGATCACATCGGCCACGTCCAGGACCGTCTCCTGCAGAGAAAAATTGGCGTTGCTGGTTAGATCACTGTTCACCTGCGTTTCCGTTTGCCGCACAGGCGAGTATCCGATCATCTCCGCCCTGAGGGTGTAGACGCCTGCAGGCACATTCAGGATGAAATAGCGGCCGTTCAGATCGGTAGATGCTCCCAGGGTGGTTCCCTCGACCAGGATGTTCACTCCCGGCAGCGGCCTTCCGTTGGCGGCATCGGTCACAGTGCCGGCGATCTTTCCGGTGGTGCCGGCCATTGAGCTGGTCCCCAGAGCCAGGCAGATGAGCATGACCAGGCCTAGCATACAGGTGTGTCTCGCAATGTGTTTCACGGCAAGTTCCTCCCCGGCAAGTTGTGAAGAGAAATGGGTGATCTAAGGTATAGTAAGAAAGAGTAAAAGATTCCGGAAATTGCGCAACAAAAGTATAAATTGAACTAAGTCCTTTGTCAAGTGATTAATTCCTTATATATCGATTATTTGAGAGGTTGCTAAATGTGGCCTTCGTAAAGCGCTTTTTAATTGGGATTCAAATCGCCTGTTTTTGCCGACCACAAATTGCCTTGCATTTTAGTTTTGGTTAGATTATGTTATTTCTCGATTTGTCTTTGCTAGGAATGTGATAAGATCCCTGTTATGCCCCATTGCTTAAAGCGATAAAATGTAAGCTGGAACTCAGCAAAAGCACGTGATTCGCAGATCACGATCATTTTCCCTTTGCATTTTTAATTGATGGTCAGGCGGCTTCGCACAACGGCGTGTGGCGATGGCCACACCGCTCGTTTCGCTTGCCCGAATTGCCTGGCAGCTTCTTTTTACCTGACCGTCAGGCGAAAGGGGTTTGTATGCCGACTTTGCAGGATTTCAAAAGGCCGCAGTCTGTGGCCGAGGCGGTGGCCATGGTGCGGGAGGGATCGGGGAGGGGAGGTTTCGTCGCCGGTGGCACGTCCCTGGGCTTGGCCCGGATGGTACCATACGATTATCTGGTGGATATCACCGGTATCGGGCTGAACGAGATTCGAAGGGACGGTGAGTCTGTGCGCATCGGCGCGGCCGTCACCATCGGGCAATTAGCTATCTCGCCGGTCCTGGCGATTGGAGAGCTGCAATTTCTGATGCAGGCGGTCCTTTCTGTGGCCACCCGGCAGATCAGGAATATGGCCACTGTGGGCGGAGATCTGATCTCGGGCTATCCAATGGCCGACCTTCCGGCGGCATTTTTGGTTCTGGAAGCTAAGCTGAGCCTGGCCGGAGTCGATCAGGAGACGATCTTGCTGAGGGATTTCCTCGATCCTGCAGTCTCCCGGGGTTTGAATGGCGGGCTGGTCACCGAGATCATCTTTCCGGTGCCGCCACCAGACAGTCGGGGGACCTTCATCAAGTTCGCCCGCACCGAGAACGACGTGGCCCTCTTTGATCTGGCCTGTCTGGTCAGGTTGAAAGGAGATCAGTTTGAGGAGGTCCGTGTGGCCCTGGGGTGCACGACTCCGCTTCCGTTGCGTCTGACGGCCATGGAGGAATTTCTGCAGGGCAAGCGGGTGCAGGCGAAGGTCGTGGCTCAGGCTGTGGAGCTGGCCACCCAGGATCTGCCTATCCTGGACAATATCAGGGGCGGCCGGACCTATCGCAAGCAGATGGTCGGGGTGTTGCTCCGCAGAACCCTGTTGGCCAGCGTCGGGAAGGGAGGGGGAAGCCGGTGAAGATCAAGCTGACCATTAATGGAGTGCCCAGAGAGACGGAGATCACCCCCGATGAAAAGCTTCTGGGTCTGCTCAGGAGAGAGGGTTACTTCGGTGTCAAGTTCGGTTGCGGTCGGGGGGAGTGCGGGGTCTGTACGGTCCTTCTGGATGGCCGGGCGGTCAACTCCTGTATCACCTTCGCGGCCCAGGCTCACAACAGATCGGTGACCACCGTGGAGGGAATCGGCACGCCCGACAATCTCCATCCCATTCAGGAGGCCATCCTGGATCACGGGGCCGCACAGTGCGGCTACTGTACTCCGGGGATCATCTGCCTAGCCAGGGATTTCCTGGACGAGAACCCCGACCCTACCGAGGAGCAGGTCCGGGATGCCCTGAAGGGTAATCTGTGTCGCTGTACCGGATATCAGAAATACGTGGAGGCCATTTTGGACGCCGCCGGGAGGATGAGGAAGCTTTCCGGAGATTCCGGGTGAGGATGTTTGCCCGGATGTTGCTGCTGAACCTTATCCTCCTGTCGATCTCAAGGGGGGTGTTAGCTGACCAGGGGGTCTCTGAGAAGCCCGAGGATTTTTTCTCCTATGCCAGAGGTTCAGCTCAACGGCTTGCCAATGGCAACACGCTCATCTGCGAGAGCGATAAAGGCCGAGATTCGAGATTGGAAACTCGAGATTCGTATAATCAGCGGGCTTATGATGTATTTTACGATTCCCGGTCCCCTGCTTTAAGAATTCTCGATCTCTTTCAGTATCCTTTTCAGATAACTTTTTCATGAGCGAGACAAAATGAGCAAACCAAAATTCCGCAGCGTGGGCCACAACCAGCGCAAGTTGGACGGCGTGGCCCTGGTGACGGGCAAGGCCAGGTATGTGGATGACATAGAGCTCAGGGGCATGCTGTACGCAAAGATCTTGCGAAGCCCTCACGCCCACGCCAGGATCGTCGAGATCGATGTCCGGGAGGCGCGGAGCCTGCCGGGAGTGTGTGCCGTACTGACTTACCAGGACGTGCCCCGGATCCAGTATACCACCGCGGGTCAGGGACCCCCGGAACCGTCGCCCAAGGACACCTTCGTGTTAGACGATAAGATGCGGTTTGTGGGGGATAGGGTGGCCGCGGTGGCCGCCAAGACCCCCCAGATCGCCGAGGCTGCTCTGAAGATGATCAAGGTGGAGTATGAAGTCCTGCCCGCCGTGCTGAACATGGAACATGCCATGGACCCCGATGCCCCCAAGGTTCACGAGATCCCATCGGCAAACGGGATCTCCATCCCGGAGAGGAATATCGCCGCCCAGGTGGAGGTGACCGACGGCGATCCGGGGCGGGGGTTCGCCGAGGCCGATCTGGTGGTGGAGAACCTCTACCGGGTGGGCTATGTCCACGCCAGCCATACAGAACCTCATATCTGCATCACCTATCTGGACGAGACGGGCCGGCTGGTTGTGCGCACCTCCACCCAGGTGCCCTTTCATGTGCGCCGGATCATCGCCCCCCTGGTGGGCCGGCCCATCGGGCAGATCCGGGTGATCAAGCCGCGCATCGGCGGAGCATTTGGAGCCAAGCAGGAGGTGCTCCTGGAGCCCCTCTGCGCTCTGCTGACGCTGAAGACGGGCTGCCCGGTGAGATTGCAGCTTACCCGGGAGGAGGTGTTCGTCTCCTCCAGAACACGGCATCCTCAGGTTCTGAGGTGCAAGGTAGGTGTCAATAAGGACGGCATCATCGCCGCCACCCAGCTGGATGTTCTGGCCAACACCGGTGCCTACGGTTCCCACGCCCTGACGGTGCAGTGTAATACGGGGAGCAAGACCTTACCTCTGTATCGCACCCTGCAGTACCGGGAGGGGGTCAATAACGTCCACTTCAAGGCCACGGCCGTCTACACCAACCTTCCGGTGGCCGGTGCCATCCGCGGCTACGGCGCGCCCCAGGGCTATTTTGCTCTGGACACCACCATGGACGAGATCGCCCACAGGCTGGGTATGGATCCCATCGAGTTTCGGCTGAAGAACCTGATCCGGGAGGGAGACTCTCCGGCTCTTCTGGAGCAGTTGGGAGAGGGGCGGGAGGGGGTCAAGCAGGTTCTGAAGAGCTGCGGTTTAAGGGAATGCATCCGGCGGGGCAGGGCCGAGATCGGCTGGGACGAAAAGAGGGCCCGCCGGGATCAGGGGCCGGTGAAGAGAGGAGTGGGGGTGGCCGTTCTGCAGCAGGGCTCCGGCATCCCCGGCATCGACATGGGGGCGGTGACCATCAAGCTGAACGAAGATGGTTCCTTCAACCTGCTGGCTGGAGCTACCGACCTAGGCACCGGCTCCGACACCATCCTGGCCCAGATCGCTGCCGAGGTGCTGGGCACCGATGCCGACAAATTTAGCGTTCTCTCCTCCGACACAGACCTGACCCCTTTCGACACAGGGGCCTATGCCTCCAGCACCACTTACATCACCGGCATGGCAGCCAAGAAGGCGGCTGGGAAGGTGCGTAAGATGATACTGGATCGAGCGGCCAGGATGCTCTCGGAAAGGGGAGAAGATCTGGTTCTTGAGGACGGCCAGGTGAGAGGCCGGAAGGAAAGCGTTTCCCTGGGGGAGGTCTGCAGCGATGCTCTGTACCAGCACGACCAGGAGCAGATCATGGCCACTGCATCACACATCTCCTACGATTCTCCCCCGCCCTTCTCCGCCCATTTTGCCGACGTGACCGTGGATACCGAGACGGGCCGGGTCAAGGTGCTGGAGTACATTGTCGCCGTAGACTGCGGCACGGCCATCAACCCGCAGATGGCTGAGGGTCAGACCCTGGGGGGCATTCAGATGGGGTTGGGGTATGCTCTCAGCGAGGAGTACATTTTCGACGACCGGGGACGGATGTTGAACCCCAGATTTATGGATTACAAGATCTTCTCCGCCGCCGACATGCCCCGGATCAAGGTAATCCTGGTGGATACTTTTGAGCCTACCGGGCCTTTCGGGGCCAAGTCCGTCTCAGAGATTCCCACAAATGGTCCGGCCCCGGCCATCGCCAACGCCATCTTCCACGCTGTGGGAGTGCGTCTGCGTGAGGTACCTTTCACGCCAGAGAGGGTATTGGCAGCGTTAAAGAGTCGTGATACGTGATAGGGACCTGCTAAGAGATCTATGCAAGTCGAAGCTCGAAGCTGGAGGCTGGATGAAAATAATCTCCAGCAGACACTTATTTCGAGCATTGAGTCTCTAGCTTCAAGCTTCGTTACGAGCTTCGACACCGTTAAACCAGCCTCGAGTCTCTAAAAGGACAAAGCGATGAACGGTCACAGTGAGATTCTCATTCGGAACATCTACCACCTGGTGACCATGAATGAGCGGAACGATCGCCTGTCGGGCGTGGATCTTTTGGTTCAGGGCAACCAGATCATCCAGATCGGCAAAGATATCCAGGCCCCCGACGCTCAGGTTATCGATGCCGCCACCTGCCTGGTCATCCCCGGCTTGATCAACACCCACCACCACCTCTACCAGACCCTTCAGCGGAACATCCCCGCGGTGCAGGACGTGGGGCTGTTCGACTGGCTCAAGGTCCTCTACCGGGTATGGCAGTATCTCACCCCGGAAGCGGTGCGGATAAGCACCATGCTGGGCTGTGCAGAGCTGCTCAAAACCGGCTGTACCACTACCATTGACCAGCATTACATCTTTCCCCAGGGGATCACCGAGGACCTCATCGGGATCCAGGTGGAGGCAGCCCGAAATGTGGGCATCCGCTTTTATCCCACCAGGGGCAGTATGTCTCGGGGTCAGTCCCAGGGTGGTCTGCCCCCGGACTCGGTGGTTCAGAACGAGAGGGTTATTTTAGAGGATTGTCAGCGGGTCATCGCCCGGCATCACGATCCGGCCCCCTTCTCCATGACCCGGGTGGCCATCGCCCCCTGTTCCCCCTTCTCCGTCTCCAAAGAACTGCTGAAGCAGACCGTCCGGCTGGCCCGACAGGAAGGGGTCCTTTGCCATACCCACCTGGCCGAGACCAAAGACGAGAACAGATATTGCCTGGAGGTATACGGCAAGCGGCCCCTGGCCCTTATGGAGGAAGTGGGTTGGCTGGGCGAGGACATCTCCCTGGCCCACGGCATTCACCTGAACGACGAGGAGCTGGACCTTTTGGCTGGGACGGGGACGGCCATCGCCCACTGTCCCGCCTCCAATATGCGCTTGGGCTCCGGTGTGGCTCGGATTCCGGAGATGCTCCGCAGGGGCATCACCGTTGGTCTGGCGGTGGACGGCAGTGCCTCCAACGATTCCTCGGACGTGATGGGTGAGCTGCGCATATGTCTGTTGGTGCACAGGCTTGTCGGTGGTGCCTCGGCCATGACGGCCCCCGGGGCCCTGTCTCTGGCCACCCGGGGTGGAGCCAAATTGCTGCGCCGGGAGGAGATCGGCAGCCTGGAAGTGGGCAAGGCCGCCGATCTGGCCATGATCGACCTGAATCGGCTGGAGTACACCGGCTCTCTCTCCGACCCCCTGGCCGCGGTCATCTTCTCCGGCGTTGATCACAGCGTGGCCATGACCATGGTGAACGGTCAGATAGTGGTGCGCGATGGTCGCCTGCTGGGGGTGGATGAGAATGAGCTCATCGAGGAGGGCAACCGCATCTCGCGAGAGATGCTGGAGAAAGCGGGAATTTAGGGAGATGTCGCCGGTGCCGGGGTAACCTGTGCCGGCGCGCCTGAGATCCCGGCCGGTATCGGTCGGGATTTTTTCTTGACTTTGCCCCAAGAGTGCCATACTTTGCGGTCAACCTGCCCGTTGAAGAAGGAGAGAGACTTATGGAACTCATGGCCACTTCCATCGATGGATTTCTCGCTTACTGGTGCGGGCTGTCTGATGTACACGGTCAGATCCACAGCGTTTTTCAGAGAGCCTTGAACATCGAGACCTCCGGGGGACAGCTGATCTCGGTGCTTTCCATGGCAGGCCTGGACGGCCCCAACACGGTGGTTACGGAGCTTCCCCGGGGTCTTGGTTTTATCAGCATGGGTTTGCGATCGGGAATGCCGGTGCGTTTGGACAGGATGGAGGCAGACCTGGGCCATGGTGCATTGTGTCTGCAGATCAGCACGGCCCAGAAGTGGTGGCCGCGCCTGGCCAGTGGGGAGGAGCGTCTGGACATGGCACGGCTGAAGCGAAACCTCAGCGCTCTTCTGAGAGCGCTGCCCCAGGAGGAGTTCACCGAGGGTTTGGCTGGACTTGTCTTTCTGGTGGGCAAGATGGTCGCCGGTCGGTGGAGAACGATAGAGCGTCAACGGCACAGTCGACTGGCGCGTCAGGCGCTTCCTGGAATTAGGAATCTCTTGCAGGGAGCGCTGGAGCGGGACGGGATCCTCCTGAAAAAAGCCCTTGGCAAACTCGTGGGATTGGGGGTGGGCATGACGCCGTCGGGGGATGATCTGCTGCTGGGTTTTGTGGGTACCCTGAGCAACGTTTCTCGGCGGGTTGGGGGCCCGGAGGTGGGCGATCTGTTGGAGATCGTCAAACACCATTTGGCGGCCATGAAGGACAGGACCACCTTCGTCAGCGGAAATCTTATGTCTTATGCCTGTGCAGGGCGGGTCTCCTCGCCCATCCTGTCGGTGATTCGAACGCTGCTGTATGGGAAAACCTCCGCAGCGTCCTGCGCGACCGGCCGCCTGTTAGAACAGGGAGCCAGCTCGGGGGCCGAGATCCTGCTGGGCATTCTCCTGGCCCTTACCCTAGTACCTCGACTGCGCGAAAGTTGAGGTTGATGTGAATACTGGCCAGAGAATATCCGGGAAAAGCTCCGTCGTTGCGGGTGGGCGAGATGGCCGGTGGGTCCTGGCCATCGTGATTCTGGCCCTGGCCGTGCGGGTGGTCTATCTCCTTCAGGCCAGAGGACACCTGTTCTTCAACAGCTACGCCGATTCCCTTTACTACCTTACGTGGGCTCAGAACATCGTTCAGGGGCGGTCAAGTCCCCCAGTTTTCTACATGGGTCCGCTCTATCCTTATCTGTTAGCCTTTTTCTATCGCATTCTCGGCCCTGGCTCCCAGGTGGTCCTTTGGTTTCAGGTCCTGCTGGGCTCAGCCAGTTGCGGTCTGATCTATCTTTTGGGCCGCATGGTCTTTGGCCGGGCCGTTGGTTTGCTGGCCGCCCTGATGGGTGCCCTGTACGCGGTGGAGATTTTTTACGAGGGCGCCCTGCTGATGACCACCACTCTGTATGTCCTCAACCTGCTGCTGTTGGTCTCCATCTTCTGGGCACTTCGGCGCAAAAGCTGGTTTGTGTGGATCGTTCCCGGCCTTCTTCTGGGTCTTTCGGCCCTGGGGAGGGCCAATGTTTTAGCTTATTTGCCCTTTTTAGTTGTGGGAATTTTTCTTCTGTCTAGGGCTCGCCGAGGAAAGGGTGTCCGTTGGGTTCCGGCCGTTTTGGCGGTGTTTTTGGGTGTGTTTTTGGCTGTGGTTCCTGTGACTATGCGCAATTTTGTGGTGGGAGATGATCTGGTGTTGATCACCAGCAACCTGGGCCTGAATTTCTTCGTGGGCAACAACCCCGATGCCCACGGCTACTATGAAGAGCCCAGAGGCCTGGATATGGTCACGGACCACACTGGTTCCAAGATCGCCGAGTACTTTATGGGAAGGGAGCTCAAACCCTCGGAGATCTCTCGGTTCTGGTTGGATAGGGCCCTGGCCTTCGTGAAGGCCCATCCAGGTGAGTTTCTGAAGTTGATCTTTAACAAGACACTCTTTTTCTGGAATGCTTATGAGATTCCTCAACTGGAAAACGTTGCCTTTTTCAAAAAGTTTGTCTCTCTGTTGAAATGGCCATTGTTGAGATTTTCGATTCTCGGACCATTGGGAATCCTGGGTATGCTGCTGAGCTTGAAACGCTGGCGTCATACCTACGTTCTTTTAGCTTTTGTTTTCTCGATGATGATAGCCACTGCTATCTTCTTCGTCATTGCTAGGTTGCGGCTTCAGGTCTGTTCTGCCCTGATGGTTTTCGCCGCCTATGCGTTGGTCTGGCTGTGGGAGAAGATGAAAGCCCGAAAACTTCAGCCCATAACACTTGCCCTTCTGGCTCTGATTCCCTTGAGTCTCCTGGTAAACTGGCATCATCCAGAATTGTGTCCGGACAAGGATATGGCCAAAGCGCACTGCTTCTTTGCCAGGCACCTCTGGAATGGGGGTGATCTCCAGGGGGCTGCTCATGAATACCAGCGAGCGGTGGCCATCTATCCTTACAGGGGAGAGACATATGTTTCCCTGGGCAATCTTCGCTATCTGGAAGGCCGGGCTGACGAAGTATTGGACCTATATGAGAAGGCACTTCAGGTTGACCCCCGAACGGTAACCCTTCATCTAATCCTGGGCAATTTATACGTTCAGAAGGGCATGTGGGACAGGGCGATCCGCGAATATCGAGAGGAAATTAGAGTTAGTCCATACAATCTAAGAGCCTATGAGGCTCTGGCCAGGGTTTTACAGGAGAAAAAGAAACTGAGGTCGAGCCCGGAGGAAGGTTCAAATTCCTCCCCGCACAGATGAGGATGAGGAAAATATGGTTCTCAAAAATGTGATCAAGACCAACAGCTATCAGGATTCCGTTTTCCTGATGTCACTGGCCAATCGGGCCCAGGGGCTTCCGGGGGTGGTGGAGGTCGCGGCCATGATGGGCACCCCTCAGAACCAGGAGCTGCTCCGAAGCGCCGACCTGTTGACCCCGGAGGGCGAGGCCGCTCGCCCGGATGACCTGCTCATCGCCATGCGGGCTGAGAGCGAGGAAGATGCCCGCAGGGCACTGTCCCAGATCCAGCAGTGGCTGGATCAACGGCAAACCCCGCAACCTCCCGGTGAGCTCAGCCCGCCCCGCACGCTGGGCTCGGCCCTGGAGCGGATGCCCGAAGCCAACCTGGTGCTCATCTCGCTGCCGGGACAGTATGTCCGCTGGGAGGCCCGGAAAGCCCTGGATAGGGGGCGGCATGTGATGATTTTCAGCGACAACGTCTCCGCAGAGGACGAGGTGGCGCTGAAGGCCCAAGCTATAGAGAAGGGTCTGCTGGTTATGGGCCCGGATTGCGGCACGGCTATCTTGGGCGGGAAAGTCCTGGGTTTTGGCAATGTGGTCCGCCGCGGTCCCATCGGGATCGTGGGCGCTTCCGGGACCGGTATTCAGGAAGTCAGCTCGCTTCTGGACCAATGGGGGCACGGTATCTCCCATGCCATCGGGTTGGGTGGTCGCGATCTGTCGCCGGAGGTGGGGGGAGCCGGTGCCCTTCAGGCCATTGAGATTCTGAAGGCCGACACACAGACGGAGCTCATTATTTTCATCTCCAAACCAGCGGACCCAGAGGTCTCGACGCAGGTCTTGGAGGCTCTGGCTCAGAGCAGAAAGTCCTGCGTGGTCTGCTTTTTAGGGGAGAAAGAACAGTTAGAATCTTGTGAGAGAATTTATTTCTCTCCGACCCTAGAGGGGACCGCCTCCCTGGCCATGACCCTCAGCCGAGGAGAGGATCAGGCAGGGGTCAATACAGC
>DAOVRJ010000009.1 GCA_030628225.1 Candidatus Zixiibacteriota bacterium
CAGAGAGCATCCAGGTCTACGGTGAGCTTCATCGTTATCTTCCCGTCCTGGCTCACTGGAAGGGGTTTAGGATTGCGGAGATCAAAGTGCGCCACCATCCCCGACTGCACGGTAAGAGCAAGTTCGGCCTGAGCCGCTTCCTCAACGGCTTTCTGGATCTGTTGACGGTGATGTTCTTATCCAAATACATCAGGCGTCCCATGCACCTGTTCGGGGTGCTGGGCCTGGTGCTGTTTGTGGCGGGTTTGGGTATCAACCTGCACCTGACCTGGCTGTGGTTGCACAAGGTGGGAATCGGTCGTCGACCACTGCTGTTTTTGGGGATCCTCTTGGTCATTGTGGGAGCTCAGTTTCTGCTCATGGGCCTCATCGGGGAGATGATCACCAGCCAGGATCGGGATAAAAGCGCTTATTCCATCAAGAAAATGCTCACCTAAGATGGAGAGATTTTTCCGTGAGGGCCTGCTACTTTGGGACCTATGAGCAGAACTATCCCCGGAACAAGGTGATTATCGATGCTCTGCGTTCAGCGGGGGTAGATGTGGTGGAGTGCCATCTGCCTCTCTGGGAGCTGACCCGCCATAAAACGGGGAGTTTTTTCGGTCCTAAATCCTTGATCTTGCTGACATTCCGCATCGCGTGGGGTTATCTCAAGCTCATCGGCATGTACCTGAAACGGGCCGGCGATGCCCAGATTGTCATGGTGGGGTACATCGGGCAGCTGGATCTCTTGCTGGCCAAACTGCTGACCAGAGTGGGCAGGAGAAGGAAACTTATCTTCAACCCCCTGGTTTCTCTTTACGACACTCTCGTCGATGATCGGGGTCTGTTCCACCCGGGCTCCCTGGCGGCCGACTTTCTTTTTTTTATTGATCGTTGGTCTTTTCGGCTGGCAGACAGGATAATTCTGGACACAGACGTCCATATTGATTATATTTCCAAAAAATTCGGAATAGACAGAGATAAATTTGCACGGGTGTTCGTGGGAGCTGATCAGGAGGTGTTCTTCAGCGGGCATAGAGTGGAAAAGGACACGCCATTCATCGTCCTCTTTGTGGGCAAATTTATTCCCCTGCACGGCATTCCCCACATCATTGCTGCCGCCAGCTTGCTGAAAGAGGAGCGGGATATCCGCTTCGAGATCGTCGGCTCCGGGCAGCTCCACGACCAGATCATGGAGCTCTGCCGCCGGCTCAGTGTGAAAAACATCGCCTTCACCGAATGGATCCCCTATGAGCGGCTGGTGGAGAAAATGGCCCAGGCTCATGTCTGCCTGGGAATCTTCGGGGAGAGCGCGAAGGCCAGCAGGGTCATACCCAACAAGGTGTTTCAGGGTCTGGCCGTTGGCATGCCAGTGATCACTGGGGACTCCCCAGCCAGCAGAGAGCTTTTGATTCACGGCCAGAGCGCTATTCTGGTGCCCATGGCCGATGCGCAAGCCCTGGCCCAAGCTATACGTTCTCTGAAACAGAATAGGGCGTTACGAGAGAAAATCGCTGCCGGGGGGCGCGCGGTGTTCCACGAGAAATGCGCTGTGCAGGCACTGGGCCAGCAGTTAGAAGCTTTCTGTCGGGGTGTGTTGGGCCGGTCCTGAGGGCATCGCGCCCACCAGCCCGGATCGAGATCGTGGCGTTTCTTTCATCAGATGTGCGGAGGGCTCATGTCCCCGGCGACCACTGCCAGAGGCACCGTTCTGCTGGTATCCTCCAAGGCTCTTTTTCTGGCCGGCAGCGTTGTGATTCACGTCTTTCTGGGGAGAACCCTGGGGCCGGAAAGCTATGGCCTGTATGGCCTGGCCATGTCTATCCTGCTATGGTTTGAGGTGATCGTGAATTCGGCCGTGCCATGGGCCGTTTCCAAGGTCATCAGTGAGAAAAAAAGCTTGGCGCGGGCCGTTTTTCGTCAGGGGATCGTGCTGCAGCTGGTTTTCTCGCTGGTCATCCTGGCCCTGTTTCTGGTTCTCTCGCCGACCCTGGCCCGGCTCTTTGGGGATCGGGCCGTGAAAATTCTGTTGTGGTGGGCGGCCCTGGACATCCCCTTCTTCGCCCTGCTCTCCATTTTTCTGACCTATTTTAACGGTCAGCAGCAGTTCGGGAAACAGGGTGTCGTTTCCATCTGCCGTATCCTGTTCAAGGTGGTGGCCACGGTGCTGCTGGTGATCGGCGGCTTTTCGGTTCGGGGAGCGCTGTTGGGCAACATCTTGGGATCCGCCCTGGCTCTGATGGTGGGAATCTGTCTGGTCAGCCTGCCCCGGCCGTCAGGGGATCGGGCTCGACTCATCGAGCGGGTGCTCAACTTCGGAGTACCCTACACCCTGTTTCTTCTGTCCGCACAGCTGTTGCTGAACGTGGATCTGTGGTCGGTCAAGATCCTGCTGAAGCAAGTGGCCTTCACCGGGTTCTACACCTCGGCTCAGACTATCTCCCGGGTGCCCTTTTTTCTTTTTTTGGGGCTGACGACGGCCTTATTCCCGGCCCTGTCCAAGTCCACCAGCAGCGGCCAGGCCCAGATGAGCCGCACCCAGATCAAACAGGCCCTGCGACTGTTAGCCCTGGCTCTGTTGCCCGCCGGAGCCATCATCTCCTCGGCGCCGCGGGTGGTGGTGGAACTGTTCTACGGGATCAATTTCAGCCCGGCCGTCCTTCCCCTGACAGTGCTGATTTGGGGGATGATCCTGTTCACCGTTTTCTACACCTTGGCAGTTATTCTATCCGTTGCCGGAAGACCGCTGCTGGTTTTGCTGTACAGCCTGTTCTTGATCCTAGTGGATGTTCTTTTGAACTGGAGTCTGGTGCCCCGGATGGGGTTAATGGGGGCGGCCATAGCCACTTCCATCAGCGGGCTCCTGGGGGCCGCCATTTTGGGAAGCCTGGTCTTCCGACAGTTCCGGGTGTTTATCGGAGGTCGATCTCTGCTCAAGATGATCCTGGCCGCTGTTTTTATCTTCGGCTTGTCGGCCCTGGTACCGCTGGAAGGGTCTCTGTTTGTACTGAAGGGTCTGATCCTTTTCGCCCTGTATGTAGGTTGCTTGATCGTGCTGAGGGAAGTTGGTGAGGAGGATTTCCGTCGCCTGAGGAGTCTGTGGCCCACTTTCTCCTGATTGAGTTCATGATCGGGGCACTGGGAGCTTTCCTCTATGCAAAGACTGCAAGTTTGTCTGGTTTCCCAACAGCTGGGCGAGGTGAAAAGCGGTGTTGGTGTCTATACTCGAAACGTCGCTCGAAAACTGTTGGCCGACGGCCACTCGGTTACCCTGATCTGTCCCCGGGAGCGAGCATCAACGGACATCCCCGGGCTTCGTCTGGAACTGGTTTCTGGAAAGGGAACGGGCACCTCGCACGTCCGCTGGCTGATGCTCTCCCGACGTTTTGGCCGGGCTCTGCGGGCGCTGCGCCGGCAGCAGAAATTCCATCTGGTGCACTTCACCGATGCCCGTGAGGTCCTGTTCTGTCCGCTGAGGGGCATACCGGCCGTGGGCAACATGAACGACTATTATTTTGCGGTGGCTCCCCGCAGCCCCTGGGTCTTCAAGAGAGATTATGTGGACTGGCCCATCCGGTGGGCATATTACAACACGGTGCGTCTCTTGGAGCGACGGGCTCTGGGCAAGCTGACGGCCATCATCTGCAACAGCCATCACACAAAGGATGTGCTGGCCGAGCAGTACCGGCTGTCCTCCGAGAGGCTGCCGGTCATCTACAAGAGCATCGATCTGAGCCAATATACTTTCCGGCCTCGCCGGCTGGAGGATGGCCATCCCTCTGTCCTGTTCATCGGCGGCAACGTGCAGCGCAAGGGATTGCCGACCCTGATTCGTGCCGCCCCTTTGGTCTTGCAGGCCTTTCCCGGGGCGAGGTTTGTGGTGGTGGGCGACAACCAGAACATGAAGGCCATGAAAGCCCTCTGTCTCCAGAACGGGGTGCAGGAGAACTTCCATTTTCTGGGCTGGCGATCCCACGACCAGATCCAGGAGCACTATCAACGATCTACCGTGTTCGTGATGCCCTCGCTCATAGAGGCTTTCGGCGTGGTTTTTCTGGAAGCCATGGCCTCGGGAGTGCCGGTCATCGGTGGGGATGTGGGGGGGACCAAAGAGCTGATTCAGGACGGAGTGAACGGGTTGCTGGTGGCTCCCCGGGACCATCGAGCCCTCGCGGAGAAGATATTGTACTTGCTGCAGAATGAGGAGAGCCGACAGCGGTTGATCCAAAATGGATTGGGGACGGTTCAGCGTTTCGGCGTGGAGGGAATGCTCCAAGAGACCTATGCCCTCTATCGAAGGCTGTTGGCATGAGAACGGAGAGAGTCAAGTGTCCCCTTTGTGGCCAACATACCAAGGAAGCGGTTTTATGGATCAAGAACGCATACAGATATGTGCAATGCACCGTCTGCGGAATGATTTATATCAATCCACAGCTTTCCGATGAGAGCGTCGCCCAAATTTACAGCAACGTGCTGTATGGTCAGAAATCCGAACGGCTGGACCTGGTACTTCCCACGTTACACAAGTATAAAGCCAGGCTGTTAAAAAAATTTGAACGGTTTCGAAAAACGGGCTATCTTCTCGATGTCGGTTGTTTTAAGGGGTTCTTACTGTTCAGTGCCTCTCAAAGAGGGTGGAAGACCTTCGGAACAGAGGTCTCAGAGCCGGCAACCCGTTTTGCACGAGAGGAGTTGGAACAGCAGGTGGACATTGGAGATTTGCTCCACATGTCTCGTTTTGATCAGCTCGATTTTGATGTGGTGACCCTCTTTGATGTGATTGAACATCTGTCTCGTCCATGTCTTTATCTGCAAAAAGTTCATTACCTTCTGCGCAAAGGAGGCCTGCTGTATATGGAAACCCCCAATTTCAATGCCTTGCCGAGATTTGTGTTGGGCAAGAAATGGACCGTTTTTAACAGTTTGCACCGGTCCTATTTTACGCCCAGCACCATGGCGCGGATGCTTCAGAGGGTCGGCTTTGAAAGCATCAAAATACAAACGCTGGGATTTCTTCCTCTGAGCACGAGGGAGAATGAGCCCGAGTCGTCAAAGGTCAAGCCCGAGCCAAAATTTCTCCGGTTCTTGCCCATCGACCTTTTGCGAAATACGAAGGATATCGTCGAATCTGCCGTGTTCTTTCCCCCTGACTTTTTAGGCATAAAGGTGGGGACAAAGATGGTAGTTCGGGCAACCAAGGGAGCTTAAAAAATGGCAGTTGGGTTGAGGAAATGGAAGTCGGACCTGGGGTTGATGGCCCTCCTGTACGCTCTGGTGCTGTTTCTATATCGTGATATCGCCTTTTTGAACAAGATGTTCGTCTCCGCCGACACCATTGCCCAGGGAGCGGTCTTTGGGAAGTTCGGGTTTGATCAACTGGCCGCCGGTCATTATCCCCTCTGGTATCCCCATATTTTCTCGGGAATGCCCTTTTTCGCCAGTATGTCCTTCGATGTGTTCGTCTATCCGGCGCGGATCATCCTCCATTATCTGGATCAGTTCGGTTTCCATTTCCTGCACTACAAGATCGCCCATTTCTTCATGGGAGGCCTGTTCACCTACCTGCTGATGCGCTCCTACAAACTGGAGAGATTCAGCGCTTTCATATCAGCGGCGGTGTTCATCTTCAGCCCCATGGTTGCCTCTCTGGAACATGGAAACCGGATCATCACCATCATGTATATTCCGGTAATTTTCTACCTGATCAGAAGACTCTATCTCCGCCGGGACCTGACCTCCCTGGCCTGGGCCGGATTGGCCGTTGGCTTCCAGATGATGGCCAACCACATGCAGATCGTCTACTACACTTGGCTGTTCCTTGGCCTTCACTTCTTCGGTCTGCTGGTGACAGACCTCAGGAAAAAAGTTGGCTTAAAGCGGGTGCTCCAGAGAGGAGGTCTGCTGGCTGGAAGCATGATCATCGGCCTGGGCGTAGCTGCCTTCCTTCTGCTTTCAGTCTACGAGTTCACGCCATATTCGGCACGGAGCTCCGGCGATGCCCTGGCCGCCTATAACTACGCCACAAATTGGTCCTTGCACCCCAGGGAGATGTTGACCTTCTTCGTCCCCTCCTTCATGGGATTCGGCGGGCAAACCTACTGGGGATATATGCCCTTCACTCATTGCCCTAACTATCTGGGGATCGTGGCCCTGTTTCTGGTCGTCTGTGCCTTGATCTTTCGCCGTAGCCGGACAACCATCTTCTTCGCCGGGGCGGGATGTCTGGCCATCCTGGTTTCCTTTGGCCGCTTTTTTCCGGTTCTGTACAAGCCCATGTATGCGCTGTTGCCTTTTTTCAGCAAATTTCGAGTGCCGGCCATGATCCTGATGCTGTTATTCTTCTGTGTGGCCGTCCTGGCCGGTTTTGGGGTCCAGGCTCTGCTGGAAATGGGCTCGAGCTCGGCCAGCCGAGAGGGAGTTAAAAAACGGCAGAAGCTCAGCAGATCACTGTTCATTTTAGCCGTGATCCTGGTGTTGGCAGGGATCATGTTTTCCATGGCCAGGGGGCCTATATCCCAAAGTTTGATGGCCGGTTACGACCGTGTCGATGCTGCCCTGGGCCGCCACCAGGACATCGCTGCACAGCTCAGAGATCAACTGGATGGCCGCAGGTTCGCCATGGTCTTCGGGGACATCTGGAAGATGCTCCTCTTTCTGGCTGCCGCCAGCCTGCTGGCGGCCCTGTATCTGGGAAAGAAAGTAAACCGGCGTACCTTCGTCGGGCTGCTGGCCGTCCTGTTGCTGCTGGATTTCTTCTGGGTGGATCTGGGACTGGTCCATTTTCAGCAGCAGCGCGGATACGAGCGGGTCTATTACCGTGCCCGTGAGGACGAGATCGTTCGCTTTTTAGAAAAAGATAGCTCCCTGTTTCGCATACTGCCCCTGGACGATCTGAGCTCAAACGAGTATGCTTACTTCCAGATCAGCTCCGTGGGTGGCTATCATCCGGCCAAGTTGGGCATCTATCAGGAGGTCATGGAGAAGGTGGGCCTGGGCAATCCCAACCTGATAGATCTGCTGAACGTCAAATATCTTATCACCAAACGGCATATCGACCACCCCCGCTTTGAACGGGTATTGGAGACAGCCTCGGGGGCTGTTTACCGGAATAAAAAGGTCATGTCCCGGGCCTTCATCGTCAACCAGATGGAGATCTTGGAGGATAAAGAGGAGATCTTTGCTCGTCTGAGTTCCGCGGAGTTTGATCCCCGAGAGACGGCTATATTGGAGCGCCAGCCTTCCTTCTCCCTGGATCCCGGAGAGGGCGGCGCGGTGCGGGTGGTCAGCTACGGGTGCCAGGAGATCCAGCTGGAGGCCAGCGTGACCGCGGCCAGTCTCCTGGTACTCAGCGAGATTTACTACCCCGCCGGCTGGAAAGCATATGTGAACGGCCAGCGTACCCAGATATACAAAACCGATTATCTGCTGCGGGCCGTCTACCTGCCCGCGGGAGATCACCGGGTCAGCTTTCACTTTCGTCCTTGGACCTTTCCAGCGGGTCTGTGGATCAGCATTCTCTTTCTCCTGGGTATTATGGTGACTTTGGCTTTCGCTTGGCGGAGAAATCGCCGGGTCCATCGCGGTTGAAGACGGAGGGGCTTGCGAGGATGACCGGCAAATCGCAAAAGCCGAAAATTCTGGTTACTGGCTGCAACGGTCTTTTGGGCCAGAAGGTGGTGGCGTTGACCCGGCAACGGTACTGGACGGTGGGTGCCGATTTGCAGGATGAGTCCTTGGGTTCGGTTGATGAATATCTGACCATGGATATCAGCAAACGGGAGGCAGTGCTGGACGCCGTGGAGAGGATCTCGCCCGTGGGCATCGTCAACACGGCTGCCCTGACCAATGTGGATGCCTGTGAGAAAGACAGGGATCTGGCCTGGGCGGTGAATGTGGACGGCGTGAGATTTCTTCTGGAGGCATGCCAGAGAATAAGCAGCAGCCTGATCCAGATCTCCTCAGACTATGTTTTTGACGGCGAGGATGGTCCCTATGGCGAGGATGCCGCTGCCAACCCCCTGGGCTTTTACGGGCTGACCAAGCTGGAGAGTGAGCGGGTCCTGGTGGGGAGCCGTTCGCCCTGGGCCGTGGTGAGAACCAATGTGCTCTATGGTTGGGCCCGGAGCGTGCGGTCCAACTTCGTCCTCTGGGTACGCGCTCAGCTTGCCGCCGGGAAATATGTCCGCACGGCCATCGACCAGTATGGCAACCCCACGCTGGCCGAGAACCTGGCCCAGGGCATTCTGGCTTTGCTCAGGAGAGGCCAGCAGGGGATATTTCACATCGCCGGCGCGGACTACGTGAGCCGGTGGACATTTGCTCTGATGATCGCCAGGGTATTCGGTCTCGACCAAAAGCTGATTGCTCCGGTGCTCTCGGCTCATCTCTCCCAGTGGGCGCCGCGGCCCCATTGGGGTGGGTTGAGGATCGATCGGGCCGCCCGGGAGCTGGGCATCTCAATTCTCGGCGTTCAAGCCGGGCTGAATGCTCTTAAGGAACAGATTCCCCTCGAGGAAATGGAGGTGCGGTGAAATCACTGATAATTATTCCCACATACAAAGAGAAGGAGAATATCGAGCGCCTTGTCCGGACGCTGTTTGATCTGGGTCAGGAGATCGAGATCCTGATCGTGGATGATAATTCCCCGGATGGAACCGGCGACACAGCGGACCGGCTGGTAGCCCAGGATAGCCGCATTCATGTGTTGCACCGGCCAGGCAAGCTGGGTCTGGGGTCAGCCTACATTCAGGGTTTCAAATTCGCCCTGGATCACGGCTACGATCTGATCTTCGAGATGGATGCCGACTTTTCTCACGATCCCAGCTACATCCCGCATTTTCTGGAGAAGATCAAAGAGTGCGACCTGGTCTTGGGATCTCGCTATGTGCAGGGAGTAAACGTTATCAACTGGCCCATGTCCCGGCTGTTGTTGAGCTATTTTGCCAATTTCTATACCAGGATCATCACCGGCCTGCCCATTAAGGATGCCACTGGCGGATTCAAATGCTATCGTCGCAGCGTGTTACAGGCCATTGACCTGGATAATGTGAAATCGGATGGCTACTCTTTTCAGATCGAGATGACCTTTAAATGCTGGAAGAAGGGCTTCCGGATCACCGAGATCCCGATCATTTTTTACGAGCGTCAGAGGGGACATTCCAAGATGTCCAAGAAGATCGTGCGCGAGGCGGTAGTGATGGTGTGGCGCCTGAGGCTGCTGAGCCTGTTGGGGAGAATCTGAACGATGGGTTTCGCGGGGCAAAACGGGAGTACGCTGAGCCGGGCGAGGGTTACCAAGGACGTTTCGGTGATCGTCGTCAACTACAACGTGCGGGATTTGCTGGAACAGTGCCTGCGCTCTATCCACAGGGCCTGCGAGCACCTAGATGCCGAGGTGCTGGTGGTGGACAATGCCTCCCGGGACTCCAGCTCGCAGATGGTTAAGGACAAGTTCCCCTGGGTTCAGCTGATCCAAAACCAGGTCAATGTCGGTTTCTCCAGGGCCAATAATCAGGCTCTGGAGAGGGCCCGGGGCCGGTACTTTTTACTGATCAACCCGGATACCCTGGCCCGGGAGGACACCGTGCAGACCATGATGGACTTCATGGATGCCCACCCGGAGACCGGGGCCGCGGGCTGTAAAATTCTCAATCCGGATGGCACACTGCAGTTGTCCTGCCGGCGCAGCTTTCCCACGCCCTGGGTGGCTCTCTCCAAGATCTTAGGCTTAGGGCGGATTTTCCCCCGCAGCCGGGTTTTCGGCAAGTACAACCTCACCTACTTGAACCCCGATCAAACGGTGGAGGTGGATGCTCTCTCCGGTTCCTTTATGTTCCTGCGTCGGGAGACCCTGAAAGAGATAGGGCTATTGGACGAGCGGTTCTTTATGTATGGGGAGGATCTAGACCTGTGCTATCGCGTCAGGAAGGCCGGCTGGAAGATCTATTATGTGCCCGCCACCCAGATTATTCACTACAAGGGCCAGAGCACCGAGTCCAGCGTCAGCACCGTTCTTGATTTCTACCGGGCCATGTATATCTTCGTCAGAAAGCATCTCCGTCGTAGATATTTTTTCTTTCTGCACTGGTTTCTCACCCTGGGCATCGCCATAAGGGCTGGTATCTCATTCGTGGGCAGAGTGATTCGGCGGACCTTCCCCGTTTTTCTGGACCTGCTTCTGGTGAATATGGCTCTGCTGGCGGCCATCGTTTTTCGCTTTAGTGGCCTCATCCCGTTGCCTCCCTTCAACAACTACATCTCCTATCTGATCATCCATGGTGTCTGCACCCTGATCTGGCTGGGTAGCTTCTGGGCTCTGGGGCTGTACGACCGCCGGCGATACTCCACTGTACAGGCCTTTTGGGCTGTGACCCTGGGGTTTTTGCTCATCTCCACGCTCACCTATTTCAAACAGGAGTACGCCTTTTCCCGTATCGCCATCTTGACCACCTATCTGCTGAATCTGGTCCTGATTTCAGGATGGCGTTTGCTGTTTCGACTGATGGCCAAGACGTCCGTGGGACGGGCTCTGCCTTTCAAACGGGCCCTTATCGTGGGGGCTAATGAGGCCGGCAGGGCAATTATGGTCCGGCTGAGGGGTCGACTGGATCTGGGCTCTCGAGTGGTGGGTTTCGTGAGCAGCGGAGTTGCTGAACAGTTGGAGTCCCTGGATGGGCTGCCGGTCCTGGGGCGGGTCGATGATCTGCCCCGGATCGTGGAGCGGGAGAAGATCGAGGAGGTCATCGTTACCACCTCCTCCAGCTCCTATGCCTCCATCTTGGGGATGATGGCCAGCTGTGCGCCATCTCGGGTTGATTTCAAGCTGGTGCCCAGTCCCTATGAGGTGATGATCGGTGGGGCTCAGATCGATCGCATCGATGATATCCCCATGGTGGAAATACGCTACAGGCCCCTGCTGGGTTGGAACCGGGTCCTGAAAAGGACCACCGATCTGATCGTTTCCGCCACTTTATTGATGGTTGCCCTGCCCTTGGTCATTGCCTGGGAGATACTGCGCAAGTGCCGGCCGGATAGATATCGCACCGTTTGGCGCACCGTCAGCGGCAGGGAAAACCGGTCAATTGTTCTGGCAACGCACCAGATTGTGGTTCCAGACCCGGCTAAGTCCGACCGGCTCAGGCTTTTTCACTATCGGTGGGCTCTGGACAAGATGCCCTTCCTATGGGCCGTTTTCCACGGCGGCCTCAGCCTGGTGGGTCCGGAGCCTTTGCAGATGGGCAGGGCGAAGGATACTATCCTCAAGCCCGGATTGACCGGTTTCGTTCAGATCCATGTTAAGGAAGGTCTTACTCCGGAAGAGAAAGAGGAGTATGAGATCTTTTATCTGCGCCATCAATCCCTGATGTTGGATACTCAGATATTGCTAAGAGCGTTCTGGGGTTTGATCAGGGGTGCCGGGGGCCTGCGGACATCGTCGGCGTTGGCAGCAGGGTCTCTGCGGTCGAAGGCAAAGTCTCATCTTTCAATTGACGACGAAAGGGTGGAGAATGAACGAGTTCGTTCTCGATTTTGAGCGTCCCCTCATAGAGCTGGAAAAGAAGATCCAGGACATGAAGGATTTCAGCTCCGGCGAGGACATCGAGCTGTCCCAGGAGATCAAACGGCTGGAGAAGCGCGCCGAGAAGCTACGCGCTGAGATCTTCGCCAACCTGACGCCCTGGCAGAGGGTTCGGCTGGCCAGGCACCCCAAGAGGCCCTATACACTGGATTATATCCGGCTGATCATGGAGGAGTTTGTGGAGCTTCACGGCGACAGGCGCTATGCCGATGACCGGGCCATCGTCGCCGGACTGGCCAAGCTTGCTGGCCGACCGGTGGTGGTGGTGGGCCATCAGAAGGGGCGAGACACAAAGGAGAACCTGCGACGCAACTTCGGCATGGCCCATCCCGAGGGATATCGCAAGGCCCTCAGGCTTTTCCGTCTGGCCGCCAAATTTCATCGTCCGGTGATTGTCTTTATCGATACCATGGGTGCTTACCCGGGCATCGGGGCCGAGGAGAGGGGGCAGGCGGAGGCCATTGCCACAAATTTGAAGGTTATGTCCCATCTGCCCGTTCCCATCATCGTCTCCATCATCGGTGAGGGTGCCAGCGGTGGAGCTCTGGGCATTGGGGTTGGGGATCGGATCCTGATGCTGGAGAACGCATGGTATTCGGTGATCTCGCCGGAGGGCTGTGCGGCCATTCTATGGCGGGATCGGGCCAAGGCGCCGCAGGCGGCCGAGGCGCTGAAGCTGACCGCTCAGGATCTGATGAAGCTGGGGATCATCGACGTCATCGTGCCGGAGCCGCTGGGCGGTGCCCACCGGGATTTTAAGGCTGTGGCCCAGGTCCTTAAGGGCAAAATCTTAGAGTCGCTGGAGGAGATCTCCAGTATCCCCCCAGAGCGACTGGTTGCCCAGCGCATAAATAAGTTCGCCCGCATGGGCAGTATCGTCGAATAGGTTTTTGGGGAAGGAGAGTGAAGATGATCGACCAGGAGTTGCTGGATATTTTGGCCTGTCCCCTTTGCCGGGGAAGTCTGGAGTATGATAAGAAGAATGAGAAGCTGATCTGCCATGCTTGTAAGCTGAGGTTCCGCATCGAGGATGACATTCCCGTGATGCTGCTGGATGAGGCGGAGAAATTCGCCGAGTAAAAGGAGAAGCGATGTCCCGATTGACGTTCTGGACGGAGAGGTCCCGGCGGCTTATCGTGCTCTCCTGCGCCGTGATCATCTCCACGGTATTGCTTTCCATGGGGCATAGCCAGAAGGCATTTGTGGTCAGAGCTCTGACCATCAGTATTTTAGCTCCGGTGCAAAAGGGCATCTCCCTGGCCAGCCAGTTCTGGGACGTCTATTTTCAAAATCGCTCTCTGCGGCAGTTGAATACAGAGCTTTCCCTGGAAAACCAGATGCTCCGGGAGGCCCAGCTGGAAAACCTTCGCCTGCGGCAACTGCTCTCCTTCCGTGAACGCCAGAAGCTGACCTCCATCTTATTGGCCGAGGTGATTGCCAGGGAGCCGGCCCGGCAGATGAACTCCATTCTCATCGGCAGTGGCTCTCATTTGGGGGTGAAGCAGAACATGTCCGTGGTTACCTCTCAAGGGCTGGTGGGCCGAGTTGTGGAGGTCTATCCCAGCACCGCCATCGTCCAGGTTCTGCTGGATCGCAACTGCCCGGTCAGCGCCATGGTTCAAAGGAGCCGCGTCTCAGGGATTCTGGTCTATGAGGGAGGCGCTTCCTTTCGCCTGAAGAATGTCCCCTGGCGTATGGATGTGGTGGCCGGTGACATGGTCATCTCCTCCGGTCTGGGGGGAGTATTTCCCAAGGGGTTGCAGCTGGGCAGGGTGGGCCAGGTTTTCTCCAATGAGCGGGAGCTGTTTAAGGAGATCGTGGTGCAGCCCTCGGTGGATTTCAACAGCCTGGAGGAGGTTTTCGTTATCCTGAACACTCCCCAGGACACGGAGGAAGGGGAAAAATGAGGGTTCTGCGCTATATCCTGTTGGCCGCATTGGCCTTGATTCTGCAGAGCACTCTGCTGAAGCTGGTGGCCGTCGGGCAGATCCAGCCCGACCTGGTTCTGCTGGTCCTTTTCTACGTGGCTTTGTCGGAGGGATCTTACGGCGCGACCATAGCCGGATTCTGCAGCGGTCTGGTTCAGGATGTCTACGCCCCCCAGACCCTGGGCCTCAACGCTCTCTGTAAATCCCTGATCGGCTTTGGGCTTGGATACTGTCAGCGAGGTGTCTTTGTGGATAGCCTGGTCGCCCGCAGCCTGATATTGTTCGCCGCCGTCTTGATCCATGATATTCTGTATTTTCTGATATCCTCCTGGCCCGAGGTGGGCCGGGGCTTTGGCCTGGTGGTCAGATTTGGTCTTCCCACAGCCCTGTATACAGCTCTTCTGGGTTACGTGGTCTTCTACCTGATCCGCAGAGAAAAGCGGATCCAACCTCTTCAGGAATCGCCATGATCTCCGGTCGTCCTCTCAGCAAGCGGGGCGAGCTTATTCCCGCTATAGTGGTGATCGTTCTGTTTTCCGTGCTGGCCATTCGCCTTTTTGACCTTCAGGTGGTGCGCGCCAGCGACTACCGGCGGCTTTCGGAGGAGAACAGAATCCGGTTGATCCCGGTGGATGCTCCCCGGGGGCACATTCTGGATCGCCATGGAGAGGTGCTGGTCTGCAATCGTCCATCTTACGTGGTCTCCATTCTCCCCTTCATGCTGAAGGAGATGGAGCTGACCATCCAGAGACTGAGCCGGATTTTGAACGTAGACCCCCAGGAAATCGTAGAGAAGGTAAGTCAGAGAAGATGGAATAGATTTGCGCCCGTAAAGATCAAAAGGGACATCGATTTTAAAACTCTGGCCATTATCCAGGAGCACAAGCTGGATCTCCCGGGGGTCATCTACCAGGTGGAACCCCGGCGGGAGTATCTGCAAGGGCAGCTGGCCGCCCACCTGTTGGGCACCGTGGGGGAGATCTCTCCCCGGGAGCTGGAGACCCACAGGGGCCACAGATACCGCTATGGGTCTCTCATCGGCAAGGCAGGGCTGGAGAGACAATACGAGCCATTTTTGCGGGGTGAAGATGGCGTACAATATGTGGAGGTCAGCGCCGTTGGCCGGGAGATCGGGCCTCTGGCCGATCGTCCTCCTGCAGAGGTCAAGCCGGGAAGCGATCTGATCTTGACCATAGATCTGGCCCTGCAGAAAGTTGCCGAGGAGGCTCTGTCGGACACGGTCTGCGGAGCTGTGGTGGCCATAGACCCGACCAGCGGAGAGGTGCTGGCCATGGTGAGCCGCCCCACCTTTGACCCCAATCTCTTCAGCACCGTGGTGCCGGAGAGCACCTGGCGTCAGCTGAACGAGGATCCGGGCCATCCGCTGTTGAACCGGGCTATCCAGTGCTCCTACCCTCCGGCATCGACCATGAAGCTGGTCACGGCTGGCGCCGGTCTGGAGTACAAGGTGATCGGCCAGTACACCCGTTTTGCACCATGCAGCGGAGCCTATAAGTACGGAAACCGCTGGTTTCGATGCTGGCGGCCAGAGGGCCATGGCTCCCTGGCCCTGGTGGGTGCAGTGGCCCAGTCATGCGATGTCTATTTCTATCAGCTGGGCTTGAAAATAGGACTGGAGCGCTGGAGCGAGTTCGCCGCAGATTGTGGCTTCGGGGTTCCGCTTGGTCTGGATTTGCCCAACGAGACCGGCGGGCTTATCCCTGATCAGGCTTTTTTCGATCGCCGGTATGGCAAGAGGAAATGGAGCCCGGGGGTTCTGCTGAATCTGTCCATCGGCCAGGGCGAGAACCTGGTGACGCCCCTCCAAATGGCCTGCTTCACTGCCGCCATAGCTAACGGGGGAACCATCTACCGGCCTTTCCTGGTCAGGGAAATTCGCAGCGTGGCCGGGAAATCGCTGCCCAGAGATCCGCAGATAGTGGGTCATCTGCCCCTTTCTGCCGATAATTTGAAGATTATCAAAAGGTCTCTTAGGGCGGTGGTTGGCGACATCAAGGGCACCGGCAGGCAGGCCGCGATCGAGGGGGTGGCGGTGGCCGGCAAGACGGGGACGGCTCAGAATCCTCACGGCGAGGATCACGCCTGGTTCATCGGATTTGCTCCTCTGGACGATCCCCGGATAGCCATCGCTGTTTTAGTGGAGCTCGGAGGTCACGGGGGTTCCGTGGCAGCACCCATAGCCGGCAAGGTGATGGAAGCCTATTTGAAAAGAGGTGGCCTGTAGTGTTCAGCGGCGCCAGCAGAAATGCCGATCTGTTCCTGGTGGTCGTGGTGGTTCTCCTCTGTGGAGTAGGGGTGCTGACCATCTTCAGCACCCTCCAGGGGAGCGAGGTCTCCATGGCCCGGAACCTGCATCTAAAACAGCTTTTCTGGTTTGGCCTGGGATTTTTGGCCATGATTCTGGTGGCTGTCATTCCCTACAAGTTTTACTACGCTTTGTGCCCTATCATCTACGTCATCTCCCTTCTTTCCCTGGTCTTGCTCTTTTGGTTCGGCAGCGGGCAAGGCGGAGCGAATCGGTGGTTCAATTTAGGATCGTTCTACTTTCAGCCGGCGGAGCTGGTCAAGGTGACCACCATCTTCGTCCTGGCCCGATATCTATCCGGCCGCAAGGTCGCCGCCGGGGGCATCAAACCGTTTCTTCCCGCCCTTCTGTTGGTGGTTCTTCCTTTTATCCTGATCATCAAGCAGCCCGATCTGGGCACATCTATGGTTTTTATGGCCATCCTGGTGGCCATGCTGTACCATGCCGGGATGAAACCAGCCAACCTGTTTTTGCTTCTCTCCCCGGCCATCAGCCTGATCTGTGCCTTTCACCTGATCTCCTGGATGATTTTCATCCTGGTGGTTATCCTGATGCTCTTTCTGTCCCGGCCCCGGTTCTTGACCACAGCGGCCATTTTTCTGACCAACTTCGCCGTGGGCATCATCACCCCCATCATGTGGAGAGGACTGCACGAGTATCAGCAGAAGAGGATTCTGGTCTTCCTCGATCAGGGGCGCGACCCTCTGGGGGCGGGCTATCAGGTGATCCAGTCCAAGGTGGCTTTGGGTTCGGGTGGATTTTTAGGCAAGGGCTTTCTTCACGGTACTCAGACGAAGCTGGCCTTTCTGCCGGCCCAGCATACCGATTTTATCTTCTCCTCTTTTGGGGAGCAGTTTGGTTTTTTGGGTAGCATGATCATCCTGTTTCTTTTTCTGATACTGATTCTTCGGGGAGTGAAGATCGCCCAGATGGCCAGAAACAAGTTCGCCGGATTGGTGGCCCAGGGGGTCACCGCCGTCATTTTTTTCCACGTTTTCGTCAACGTGGGGGTTTCCCTGGGAATTATGCCGGTCACCGGATTACCCCTTCCGTTCATGAGCTACGGCGGCTCATCCCTGATCACCAATATGATCCTGGTGGGCCTGTTGCTGAATGTCCGCTTTCGCTGGCAGGAATACTGATCGGCCGGAGGTACCTGTGCACCCGATTTTATTTAGAATCG
Source organism: Candidatus Zixiibacteriota bacterium (assembly GCA_030628225.1). Lineage (GTDB taxonomy): Bacteria > SM23-81 > SM23-81 > SM23-81 > SM23-81 > DAOVRJ01. The sequence goes on from DAOVRJ010000009.1 coordinate 16,998, forward strand.
GCCCCTTCGCCCTGCGCTCTTACGGCCTGATGCTGGCCCTCTCCTTTTTTCTAGGCATTCTTTTGGCCGGCAGGAGGTTAAAGAGAATGGGCGGGGATCAGACCAAGATGATCGACCTGGCCGTAGTGATCATCCTGGCCTCGGTCATCGGCTCCCGTCTTTTCTACGTGGTCTTTCACTGGAACGAGTTTTCCGGGCATTTCCTGGACATCATCAATCCCTTTAACAATGCCCAGGGGATTGGTATCGCCGGCCTGTCCATGGACGGGGGGGTGTTTCTGGCCATTTTGTGTGGCCTGCTTTTCCTGCGGTTGAGGAAACAGCCCATATTGCTGACCCTGGATGCTCTGGCTCCTTCCTTTGCCCTGGGTATTTTCCTGACACGTATGGGATGTTTTTTGAACGGCTGTTGTTTCGGCAAACCCTGCTGGGGGAGCCTGGGCGTGATTTTCCCGGCGGACTGCCCGGCGGGATGGATATATCCACAAACCCCGCTCCATCCGGCGCAACTGTACAACTCCTTGGGGGGATTGATCATGTTTGGTCTGTTGCTCTGGTTGGAGAGACAGAGGACCTTTTCCGGATTTACCTTTTTCTTGGCCCTGATCTTTTATGGCCTGCTACGTTTGGTCGTGGATTTTTTCCGTTACTTCCAGGAGGGCGAGATTCTGTTTCGTCCGGGGGGTGTGCCCATCACCGGTAACCAGGCAGTCAGCCTGGCGGCCATGGTTCTGGCTCTGATTCTGTTTCTCTGGTTTCGCTCGCACAGGTCCTTTTCCAGAGGGCGCGGATCGACCTGACCGGGAACTGGTGGTTCCATTGTTTCCGTGCTTTTTTTCCGTGTTCTTCTTCCGTGATTATTTTTTTCCTCTTTGCATCGATAGCATGGGTGAGTGGTTCCATTGTTTCCGTGCTTTTTTTCCGTGTTTTCCTTCCATGATTTCCTCTTTGCCTTGACAACATGGGTGGCGGGATGGAAAGTTTGTCCGGTTCGCTAAAAGGGCTGCTCAGTGACCTGCTGGATTTTATCTATCCACCTCACTGCGGAGTCTGTGGCCGGGGACTGATCGGGGAGCAGAGGGTCGTCTGCGACGCCTGCTGGCAGGACCTGGGGGTCATCGCCGAGCCCTTCTGCCAGAAGTGCGGTATTCCCCTGTCCAACCCAGATCTTCTCTGCGCAACATGTAAGGCACGCCGCCACCTCTTCTCCTTTGCCCGTTCACACGGCCTCTTCGATGAGACCTTCCAGAAGATCGTCCATCTGTTCAAATATCGCCGAATGCGCAGCCTGGCCCGGCCTCTGGCCGATCTCATGGCCGGGACCATGGGAGCAGATCCGCGTTTCGCCGGCATGCAGGCCTTGGTCCCTGTGCCCCTGCACACGGTCAAGTGTCGTGCCCGCGGCTATAACCAGAGCGATCTATTGGCCAGGGAGCTTTCCCGGGCCATCCAGCTGCCCGTTCTCGAGCGAGCCCTGGTCCGCACGGTCAATACCCAATCTCAATCGAAGTTAAACCTGAGCGAGCGGGCGACGAACGTGCGCAATGCCTTTCGGGTCAAGGATCCCGGGCAGGTGCGGGACAAGCGGATCGTGGTGGTGGATGACGTACTGACCACGGGTTCCACGGTCGATGCCTGTGCCGCCGCCCTTATGCAGGAGGGAGCCGGGGAAGTTTGTGTGATCACCCTGGCTCGGGCGGTAGAACCCGGAAAGGCAGCAAAAGCCGAGACTAGAGACTCGAGACTCGGGAAAAGCCGGGGATCGGGATCCGGGAATCGGGGGCAAAGGCCGAGACTGGAGACTAGAGACTCGTTAAAAGAAAAAACCGATCCTTGATTATAGTTTAGAGAGTTCAGAGAGTTGTGAAAGTTTGGGGAGTAATGCAGATGAAAAGGCTGCCTGTGGGCAAATTGAGCTCGACCTATTTAGCTGAGCTGCTGCGCCAGCATTGTCCGGCACATGCCGGGGTGGTTATCGGCCCCGG
>DAOVRJ010000154.1 GCA_030628225.1 Candidatus Zixiibacteriota bacterium
CAGATTCATGGCCATCGCCAAAGAGGGAAACAACGTCCAGCGGGCCTACGAGTCCATCGGCGACACTCGCGGTTTTGGCACGGTCGTCGGCCTGGAAGAACGAGTCCACCGGGTGGTCAAAGATGTCCGGGATCTGCTGCGTGCCCCGAAGGTACCGGGTGGCACCTACACGGTCATCCTGAACCCGCTCTTATGCGGGGTCTTCATCCACGAGGCTTTTGGCCATCTCTCCGAGTCGGATTTTTTATTCCAGAACCCCGAATTCCAGAAGACCATGTCTCTGGGCAGGCGCTTTGGGCCACAGGAGCTGTCCGTCGTTGATGACGCCACTCTGAAGGGTCAAAGAGGCTATTACCAGTATGATGACGAGGGGGTGGCCGGAGCAAAGACCTATCTTATCAAGGACGGCATTCTAACAGGACGTCTTCACTCGCGGGAGACGGCGGGAAAGATGAATGAGCCGGTCACTGGCAATGGCAGAGCTCTGAACTATCGACACGAGCCACTGGTGCGCATGTCCTGTACCTACGTCGATCCGGGACAGACGAGCTTTGAGGAGATGATCGCCGGGGTTGACGACGGCATATACGCCGTGGGCGTGCTGGGCGGCAACACCGACCTGGAGATGTTCACCTTCACCGCCGAGAAGGGATACAGAATCCATAAGGGTCAGGTAAGGGAGATGATCCGGGACGTCATCCTCAGCGGCAACGTCTTCCAGACTCTGAAGAACATCGACGCCATCGGAGGGGATCTAACCCTTTTCGGGAGTCTGGGAGGCTGCGGCAAGGGAGGACAACAGCCCCTGCCCGTCTCCCACGGGGGACCTCACCTGCGCATTCAAAATGTGCTCATCGGATAAACGGGGAGAACCGCAGAATATGGAGAAAATCCTCGAGCTGGCCATGAAAAAAGCACCGGCCGCGGAGGTTATCCGGGTCGACTCTCAAAGCACGCCCGTGGAGTTCAAGGCGGGAAAGCTGAGCCTGGTCTCCACCCGTCACACTACCGGATGGGGCTTGCGGGTGATAGTAGACGGCCGCATCGGCTTCTCCAGCACCACGAATATCTCCCAACGCCAGAACCTGGTGGAAAACGCGTTGCTGTCCGCCAATTTTGGGCAGGAGGCGACATTTGAATTTCCCACATCCTCACCGGCGACCGTGCCCACCGTTGACAGCCAACTGGCTTCTCTGCCGATGGAGAAGATAATCGAACAGGGCCGGCGGGCGGTGGCCGGCATCGCCGAAAAGCGCCCGGAGGTCTTCAGCGAGATCATGCTGACCAAGCTGGTCTTCAACCTGCGGATCATCAACTCCGCCGGCCTGGATATCGCTTTCCAGAAAACTAATCTGGCTATTGAGATCACCGGGCTCATCGTCAGGGACGGCCTTCTGTGGGTCACAGAGAGCTGGCACGGCGGCAAGCTGGCCTGGCAAACGGACCGGATGGTGGCTGACCTGCTGCAAAAACTGGATCTGGCAAAAAGAACATGTTCGCTACCCACCGCCCGGCTTCCGGTTCTCTTTTCCGCGCAGGCATTGCCCAACTTGCTGATGGGAGTGGAGATGGGAGTCAATGGTAAGAACGTGCAAAAGGGCGCATCTCCCCTGTGCGGCCGGCTGGACGAACAGCTAATGGATCGGCGGATAACCATCGTCGACGACGCCACCCTGCCATACGGAGTGGCCAGCTATCCCTTCGACGGCGAGGGCGTTCCTTCCCGGAGGACCGTTCTGATCGAGAAAGGGGTGCTGCGCGGTTATCTGTACGATCTGCAGACGGCCGGATTGATGAAAACCGCCTCCACGGGACATGGGGATCGCGGGTTCGACTCTCTGCCCTCGCCCACAGCCTCCAACCTATTGGTGGAAAAGGGAGATAAAACGCTGGAGCAGATGGTGGCCGAGATCCGCCAGGGGCTCATCGTCTACTCCGTTCTGGGCGGGGGACAGAGCAATCTTCTGGCCGGGGATTTCTCCCTCAACGCCGACCTGGCCTATAAAATCGACGGGGGGGAGATCATCGGCCGGGTGAAGGATACCATGATCTCCGGCAACATCTACGAGGCCTGCCGGAAGATCACCGCCATCGGCCAAGACCAACGTCAGGTAGACAATTACATTCTGCCGGCCATCGCCTTCACCGGTCTGGATGTGTCCAGCACGGTGTGAGGAAAACAGAGAGGCCGGCAACACATATATCATGCTAAAAGGGGCCGGCGAGAAAAACAGCGGGCCCTTTTTCTAACAAAAACCGGTGCTGGACCCGGTCTATGGTGCCGGTCGCCAGATACTGCAGGTACAGCTTTTTGTATCATCTCTTTTACGCCACACAAGATATGGCCGAGATGCTGTTAGGGCTGTTGACTTTTCATCAAAAATTGATTATATTCAGCTTTTGGCAACATTTCTGCGAATTTAAGGAGCAAAAAACATGACTGACAACAAACCCGAGACCAAAAAGGGAAGCAGACGATTCTGGATCGCGACCCTGGCTATCGGTCTCCCCGTGTGGACCATCACCCTGTACCTGGCCTTTCAGTTAGGCGGTCACCGCCTGAACCTCCAGGCTCTGGAACGCAATGTTCAGGACGTGCGGGCGGCCATGAACGCGGATACAGTCCGTCAGTATCACATCCAGAAGACCATGAAGCTCATGGCCGGCTACAATCCCAGCATGCCTTCCGACGAACGGTATAACATCGCCTCCGAGATCTACGAGATGAGCATCAAATACGACAACCTGGATGTGGACCTGTTATGCGCCACCATCACCCACGAATCGGCCCAGACCTGGCGACCGGATATCACCTCCCCGGCCGGAGCAATGGGTCTTATGCAGGTGATGCCGGCCACCGGTATGTTTGTGGCCCACTACGAGGGCATTACCTGGACGAGTCCCCATGAGGTGCTGCTGGATCCTATCTACAATGTGCGCATCGGCACCCGTTATCTCTCGACCATGATCAGCCTTTACGGCCTGGAGGGGGGATTGGCCGCTTACAACGGGGGCGAGCGACAGGCAGCCCTCTGGGTGGCCGGAGGCTCGGAGAGAGAAACCCTTCATCCGGAAACTCTGCAATACGTTCCCGCGGTCCTTAAAATCTATCAAAAACTTGGGGGATAAGAACAACTGGACGGAATTTGGGGAAAGCGGAGCAGAACCAACCACACCAAGGCTGGCCAGCAGGCCAGCCTTTACTCATCTACATGGTATTCGGTGTAGACGGCCCGGGAATCTAAGGTCTGCTGAAATCTTCGCCGGAGCCAACTTTTGAGGAGCTTTCGTGTGGACGGCAAAAGGGCCAGAAAACCAGCCAGGTCGGTGAGCAGACCCGGGGTCAAAAGAAGCAGGCCGCCAGCCAGGACAAAAAGGCCGTCGACCAGCGGTTCGGTGGGCAGAACACCCTCATTCAGGTTCTCCCTGATCCGCCTCCAAACCGCAAAACCCTGCATGCGGGCCATGGATCCCCCCAGGATGCCCGTCACGATGACGATGGCCACGGTGGGGCCAGCTCCGATATGGGATCCCAACTTGATCAACAGGTACAACTCAACCAGAGGGACGAGCACGAAAAACAGTATCAATCGAAACAGCATGAAAACCTCCTGCCCTGTAATATAACCCCCCGGCCTACTTCGGGCAATCTTTTTCTTCCCGGTTAGGCACGTATCTTGCTTATTTATTGGGGGTTTTAGGTTTAAAAGGCTGAATTGCCATTTTTATCTGATAGGATTCGGGCTCCTGTCAAGAAAATTTTCCAGAAAATCCCCTTGACAAATATGAGCGTTTCTGCTAAAATAGTATAGAGGAGTGTTAATCGTTGCAGTAAAAGCATTTTCCAGTCCACAGGAGGTGGAGGATGAACAGGTATATGTGGTCCGTCGTGCTTTTCGGCGCCCTTCTTTTCGGAGCTTACGGGGCTCAGGCCGCCGATGTGGTCACCCCCCGTCTGGCCGAGCGAATGGCTCAGGCCGGATCTGACCAGCTGATCCGGGTCAACATCATCATGCAGCGTCAGGCCGATGTAGCTCAACTGAGAGCCGCCACCAAAGGCTTGAGCAAGGCTCAGAAACGACAGCTGGTCATCGATCGCCTCAGCGAGCTGGCCACAGAGAGCCAGTCCGGGCTGCTCAGCCTGCTGGAAAAGGCACAGGCCCAGGGCAAGGTGGAGCGGCTGGGCTCCCTCTGGCTGGGAAACACCGTTTGCTGCAGCGCCACCAAACAGATCATCGATCAGGTGGCCGCCATGAGTGGCATTCGTTCCATAGACTGGGACGAGTTCCGGCAGATGCTGCACAAAACCATGGACAAAACTCAGCAACCCTTGTCTTCTTTAAGAAGCGTGAAAAAGACAAAATCCTCTGCTATACAAAAGGCTTCGATTAAAATTCCTGACGCGGCGGGGCAGGGTGATCAATCCTCGGGGAAAGAAATCGTTTGGGGCGTCTCCAAGATCAACGCCGACGACGTGTGGGCCTTAGGCTATACGGGCGACGGCATCATCGTTGGAGCCCTGGACACCGGCGTGAACTATAACCACCTGGATCTGCAGGATCACATGTGGGACGGATCGGCCTTCGGGCTTTACAACCACGGTTACGATTTCATCAACGGGGACGTGGACCCCATGGACGACGACAGCGTCAGCCCCGGTCACGGCACACACACCGCGGGCACAATCGCCGGTGACGGCACGGCCGGCAGCCAGGTGGGTGTGGCTCCGGACGCCATCATCATGGCCATGAAAATCATGGATGGCGCAGGTTCCGGAACGGAGAGCGGCGTCTGGTACGCCATGGAGTATTCCGTCACCTGGGGAGCGGATGTGTTGAGCATGTCTGCGGGCTGGGTTCATGAATGGGATCCAGACCTGTGTGCATGGAGGGCAAAATGCGATGTTTTGCTGGCCTTGGGTATTGTTTTCTGCACATCGGCGGGAAATGGGCGTCCTTACCCTCCGTGGGGCCATTTCAATATACCAGATGACATCAGCACCCCCGCGGACGTGCCGGCGCCCTGGTATCCATCACCCGACCCCGGGGATGAGCATCACAGCTCCATCCTGGCCATCGGGGCCACCAGCTCCTCCGACTATATCGCCAGCTTCAGCAGCTACGGGCCCACCGAGTGGGATGAGAGCTGCACCGGTCACGACTACGACGATTACCCTTATGATCCGGGAGATGGGCTCATGAAACCGGACCTGTGCGCCCCGGGCGTGAGCATCAAGTCCCTGGCTCACGACAACAACTCAGGCTATCGCGGCCCGTATGGCTGGAGCGGCACCTCCATGTCCTGTCCCCACGTGGCCGGCACCATTGCCCTGATGCTGGAGAAAAACCCCTATCTGACCCCCGTTGAGATCGACAGCATCCTGGAGACCACGGCAATAGATCGAGGACCCCACGGGCGAGACAATGAGTATGGCGCCGGCAGGATCGATGCTCTGGCGGCTGTGGAGGCCACGCCCGCGGGCGGAGCGCCGCCGGAGGCTCCCGATAACGTAGTTGCGCAGGTAGTCGCCAGGCACTATAACCACCTCGATTTAGTGTGGTCATCAGTAACCAAGGACACCTCTGGCGGCTCAATCATCGTCGAGTACTATGTCGTCTACCGGGGCACGGACCCCGAGGGCACCATGGACTCCCTGAACGCCACATCTGACACCACTTATACCGACACCACCGCTGCCGTGGGCAACGTGAGCATTAATCACTACTATGTGCTCAAGGCCGTGGATACTGGAGGTCAGAAGTCCTCGGAATCAAACATGGTCGGCGAATTCGACATCTTTTTAATCACCGGAGAGTAACCCCTCGTCCGTCTTGTTGAACCCTATAAGTTCAGCAAAAGCTGCCGGCTATGCTATAATAAGCAGGATGATATCTGCAAAGCCGTCGGGCGTCCGAATCTCTCGGCGGCTTTTGCATTGAGACTGGATGAAAAACCGAGACTCGAGATTCGAAATTCGAGATTCGTTTAAAGAATAACCCAATCCTTGATTATAGTTTTGAGAGTTGAGAGAGTTAGGCGAGTTGTGAGAGTTAGGAGAATCTCTCTTTTGTCATTCCGGCGAATGCCGGAATCTCCGCATTGGCCGTATC
>DAOVRJ010000259.1 GCA_030628225.1 Candidatus Zixiibacteriota bacterium
GAAGGTCAGCCGCTGCATCTTCTCCACGAACTCATCCCAGGTCCAGATGCCGTTAGCAGGAAGCTCCACACCCCTCTCGGCGAAGATGTCCTTGTTCAGCACCATGGTGTAGACGGTGGCATACCAGGGCCATGCCCAGATATGCCCCTTGTAGGTGAAGGCTTCCAGAATCCCGGGGTAATAATCCTCCCGGTCCTGGGGGGTCAGGTAGGTATCGATGGGTTCCAAAAGCCCCCTCTCCACATAGGCGAATTTCATGGCGCTGCCGGCCACATCGGGCGGGGTGTTGCCCATTACGGAGATATCCAGCTTCTGTTCGCCCTTGGTCCAGGAAAGCCTGGTGAAACGGATCTCCACCTGCGGGTGCATCCGCTGGAATTCCTCCAAAAGCTGGTTCTCCCAATGATCCTTAGCATATGTGGCCACGCCTTGGGGACCTGGACGGGGGAAATCCCATACCTCGATGACCATCTTTCCAGCATCCTGCTTCCGGCAGGCGGGGAAAAGGATCAGAAAGCATAAAAAAAGCAGCAGCAGAAATCGCAGACCAGACAATCTGCTTCTGTTCACCGGCATCAAGTTTTCTCCTGGAGGGAAAAACCTGAATTTTCAGGCTCGTGGCAAAAATTTATGGGTGTTTGAGTGAATAATCCTGGATGCTGGATACTGGTGAGAAAGGCGGATACTTGATTCTGGATTCTAGATTCTAGATGAAAAACAAGATGCTAGATCCTGGTGAGTGAAATGCTCGATTCTGAGTATATGCCAGGTTGACTCTGCATTTTCCGAGGTTTAGTTCTTATCCAGCATCCAGCATCCAGCATCCAGTATCCAGAAAATTCCGAGAAGAGCCGATTCTTAAAACGTTTTTAACACATTTCCCGGCAAATGTCAAGCCTTTTTTAGATATTCTGCGCCCTTCGGGAAGAAATTTGCTTGACAGACGGCTCGCCATTGATTAAGCTACATTTAGTTGCCCTGTTGGAATAACTTTGGCTTTGCCCCATCATCTGTCGGGGATAAAGAGGAGGAGAATATCCATGGAAATATTGGCATCCCTGGTCGAGAGCCTGGTGGAAGGCCAGAATGAGCAGGTAGCCCAATTAACCCAAAAGGGAGTCCAAGAGGGACTTCCACCCCTGGAGATCCTGAACAAGGGACTCATCGCCGGTATGGAAGTGGTCGGCCAGAATTTTAAGGAGGGGGAGATCTACGTACCCGACGTGCTCATCGCTGCCCGGGCCATGCGAGCGGGCATGGACATCCTCAGGCCCCTGTTGGCCGAGTCGGACGTTCCATCCACCGGCAAGGTCATCCTGGGCACCGTCCAGGGCGACCTGCACGACATCGGAAAGAACCTGGTGGGCATCATGATGGAAGGCGCCGGCTTCGAGGTCATCGATCTGGGCGCCGATGTGTCCGCGGACAAATTCGTCGCCGCGGTGAAGGAACATCGTCCGAAGATCGTGGGTATGTCCGCCCTGTTGACGGTCACCATGGTGGGCATGAAGTCGGTTCTGGACAGCATAGAGTCTCAAGGTCTGAGGCAGGACGTGATAGCCCTGGTGGGCGGGGCGCCGGTGACCCAGAAATTCGCCGATGAGATCGGTGCCGATGGCTACGCCCACGACGCCGTCTCGGCAGTTTCCAAGGTCAAAGAGCTTCTGAAAATCGAGCAGTAATTCTCCTGCTGCCTTAAGTTCCAAGAACTCCCCAAATCCACCTGCCATTCCACTCCCCGTGCCAGCGCGAATCATGAGGAATTTTCTGCCCCACTCCTGCCGGCATTATATCACCGGCCTTTCCGCCGGGCGGGTTTGAGCCAACCTACGGGAGAGAACACATTGAGTAGAAAGATCACACCGAATTTCCAGCGACTGCGCACCGCCCTGTTCTGCGGACAGCCCGACCGGGTCCCCCTGGTGGAGCTGGCCATCGACCCCTCTATCCGGGAGGCTTTTCTGGGAAGGCCAGCGGTGGACCTGAAGGCGGAGATCGAGTTCTACACCCGGGCCGGCTACGACGCCATCAAGATCAGCCCCATCGTGGACATCAACCCCGGACGCCGGGAGCCTGGGGAATCATGGCGAACCACAGACAGCCTGGAGTTCAGCCGGGGCCGGGTGTGGGCTCCGCAGGGTGCCGGGATGATCACCACCACCCGGGAGCTGGAATCGTACCGCTGGCCCCGGCCCGAGGAGATCGACTACTCCCGTTTCGAGGAGGCGGCCAAGCTCCTTCCCCAGGGCATGAAGATCATCGGCCAGTACGGGGACATCTTCACCTGGGCCTGGACCCTGATGGGGTTCGAGACCTTCTCTTTTGCCCTGGTGGATAACCCTCAGCTGGTTGAGCAGGTGATGAACATCCTGGGGGAGCTGATCACCGGCATGTTCGCCACCATGGCCGATCTTCCCCAGGTGGGAGCCCTGTGGTACACCGACGATCTGGCCTTCAAAACGGGACTGCTGGTCTCCCCCAAGGTCCTGCGGGCCCATCTGTTCCCCTGGATGAAGAAGATAAGCAAATTGTGCATCGATCGGGATATCCCCTTCATGTATCACTCCGACGGCAAGCTGGACCAGGTTATGGACGACCTCCTGGACTGCGGGATCAACGCCCTTCACCCCATCGAGCCCCAGGCCATGGATATCCGGGAGCTGAACAGAAAATACGGGGGACGGCTGTGCCTCATCGGCAACCTGGACCTGGAATATACCCTTACCCGGGGCACGCCCCAGGAGGTGGAGATGGAAACCCGGGCTCTGATCCGGGATGTCGGCCCCGGGGGCGGCTACTGCGTCAGCTCCAGCAACTCCATCCCCAGCTATGTGCCCTTCGCCAACTACCGGGCTATGGTGCAGACGGCCCTGCGGTTCGGCCGGTATCCGCTGGCCTAACGTCATGTGGGGAGAGAACTCCTTGAGGTCCGCAGAGGACTCTGTGACAGCCTCCTGGAGGGGAAAAAGATATTGACACAGAGCGGATTTTGTCGTAATTTACATGAGGGTGATTCCGCTTTTTTCTGGTCGGGATTAAAGATAACTATTTGCAGCATATTTTTTTACAAAGTAAGCCTGCTGATTTGTCATATCACTATCGTCTGAGGAAAAACAATGATGCCCATTTGGAAAAAGAGAGGCATTCAGCACCTGATTATGAGCATTCTGGCACTGCTGTTTGTGGCCGGCACCGGCCACGCCCAGATCTCCCAGGTGTGGACCGAGACCACCGAGGAGGATTTCGCCAGCGGATTGGGCGTGGACACCGTCAACGTGGACATCCGCACCA
>DAOVRJ010000205.1 GCA_030628225.1 Candidatus Zixiibacteriota bacterium
AATAAAGTTGATTTGCCCACATTAGGACGTCCGATTATGGCCACAACTGGTTTCGAGGGGCTCACGACCACACCTTTTCAATAGACTGAAAGGGTTGATTACCGGGTGTGCTCTTTATTTCCACACCTAGTTCCCCTTCAAGATCGGCAACGCTTAAATCATCCAAGAATAATCCTTCGGCATTCAAACAGTCGGGGGGTAAAATGACCGTTCCCCGAGGAAGATTTTCCCGTAAAGCCTCCAAAATGTCTGATCCTGCAAGCAGACCGCTCACGGAAATACCTCCGCCTAAGAATCTGTTTTGCACCACTACCAGTTCAACTTCCAGATTCTCCATCTGTGAAAGCCTCTTGACCACGACATCCCTGATAAGCGATGCCGATGCTGAGCCGGTTATCAAGGTTATTGACCTTGGTAAGTGCAAACGAGCCGGATAGGTCGCTTGTCGCCGCTCAAATTCATCCATAAAATGGCGTACCATGCCCACACCATTTTCTAACTGGGGGAAACCGTCATAGTATTCTGTTGGCGGCAAATCTTTTCTACCCATCAGGAAGATCTCGTCGGCCAGGTATATAAACCCCTGCCCAAAACGCCGGCGAAAACAAGCGTGCCAGACCTCCCCTTCTTGGATCAAAACCCTGGCCTGCTCCGGGCCCACTGGTTTGATCTTTGACAGACTATCTCTATGGCCGGTGAGGCCAACGGGAACGACGGCTACGGATTGTACGGCGGGGAAAAATCGGGAGAGATCCTCCACCGATTTCCACAGAATATGACCGTCATTGATGCCGGGACAGACCACCAGCTGACAGTGAAGCCGAATACCACCCTTGGCCAACTTAGAGATCATCTCGGTGATATTGGCTGTTTCTCTGCGACCTAAAAGCCGTCTTCTAACATCCTCATCCGTGCTGTGCACAGAAATATATAAGGGACTAAGCCGCTGCCTTATTATGCGGTCAATCTCCTTTTCGCTTAAGTCAGTCATCGTAATGTAATTACCTCGTAGAAAAGATAGCCGATAATCCTCGTCCTTGAACCTTAGACTCTTGCGCACTTGCGCAGGAAGCTGGTCGACGAAGCAGAAAATACACTTATTTTGACAGGCCCGGGGACGAATTTCCGGCAGCTCTATTCCCAGGTCCGCCTCAAATGCTTTGTGGAAGGAAATATGTCTGGTTTTTCCGGAAGATTCCTTGATGATCAGAGATAATTTCTCATCGTGGATGTAAAACTGATAATCCAGAACATCCTCCACCTGATGCCCATTAATCTCAACAAGCATCTGGCCAGACCGAATCCCGGCTTTCTCCGCTAAGCTACCTGGTTGCACATCTTTGATCATCACTGCCATCTTCAGAGATTTCCCTTCAGCAATCTCTGCCAAAACATGGGGATGTTCTTTTCAGGCCATTATGAACTTCAAAAACACCGGTTTTTAGCTGTTTTTTCATTTTATAGCTGGTTCTTTAGCTGGCGAACGATATTCATGGCCGCATACCCGGTAACGGCCTCATCTGGACCGAAAGATCCATCGGCCCTGGCTTTTATGATCCCCCGGATCGTGGCCAGCATGATGGATCCAAATGCCTCGTGCTTTTCGGAAACATCCGAATAGGGAGAACTCATATCAACAAACTGGCTTATAAGTTTTGGGTCCCCAGTGGCCTTTATAAAAACCTCACCGACCGCCAGAGCAATTTGAAGACGCGTTATTTTCTGAGAGGGACTGAACTCTCCATTCGACCAAACTGACATCAATCCGCAGGAAACGACCTGCTGGATTTCCCGGCGAGCCCAACTTGTGGCAATATCAGGTATGGATAGTTCTTTTTCATCCGTAGCACAAAAATCCGAGAGAGAAATCTGGTGAGCCAAAAGAGCGGCAAAATCGGCCCGAGTGGCCACAGGTTTTTTAACGATGGCCACATACTCAGGCGGTAAATCCTGTGGGGACGTTCTCAGGCGCACCAGTAGAGCCCAGTCCTCGCTTGCCTGAACATGGCCAGGTTTTCTATCCACAGCCTTCTTAAAACATTCTTCAGCCTGACTGTATTTGCCCAGATTTACATACGTTTTCCCTAGATAGTAGAAGGCATCTGCATCATCGGGATCCAGTTCCAGAGCGCGTCTGTACTGGCTAACGGCCTGATTGTCTTTCCCCTGAGCAGACAGGATACGCCCCATCCCGGTGCAGAGAGGAGCATAGGCATCGTCCTTCTGACGACCCTGCTGGAAGTACCGGCCTGCCTTATGAAGGTTACCCTTCTCAAACTCCACGAGGCCCAGGCCCTCATATGCAGGAGCATAGTTTGTGTCCATGGAGCAAGCTCTTTGGAACTGGCGCCTGGCCTCTTTTAGATCTAGCTGACTTAAACAATACTTGCCCTGGAGATAGCAGCTCATAGGTGTGTTTAAGACTACCTCTTCGCGTTCTATCGACCTCTGGGCACAATCCGTGGCCACGGCGAAGAGAATCAGGACAAAAGCTGTACGGAGAAGTTCACTAACTTTCATTCGCTTCTCTCCATATAGGTGGCGGGATCTCAGGAATTGCTGTCATCAATCTATCACTATGATTACGCGAGCATGTTCCATAAAAAGGAGATGCTCAGGCATGCTGTGCAGCATAGCCGCATATTCGTTGCCTATCACCACATCCGTTCTGTTGATTCCCTGGGCGCTGAGACCTTTCACTACCAAGGCATTCGGGGCCACCCGATCCCTATTTGCGGCTCGCTCCGGATCCTGCTCATAGCCCACAATGCCACCGGCCAAAGAGCGGAGTCGTTTGGCGAAACCAACACCGTATACTGTTTTACCTGCCTCGTTCAGCACTTTGGGGGCCAAGGCGGGTGTTAATCCCAAACCACGGGCATCGATCACCAAGCCGCTGAACGGCTCCGCTGGATCGCCCTGGGGTATGAGCAGCTTGAGATCTCGGGGCACTTCCTTTCCATCTGGCCATGGCTGGCCGCATAGAGGGCAAAGCAGCCCGTCGGAGATCCTCTTCCCCCCTCCCGATGGGGGAAGTAAAAGCTCCAGCAGCGCCCCGCGAAAAGAAAGCTCCACATCGACCTCCACTGAGCCATCTGACATATAATGAACTCCAACTTCACGGAATTTTTGTATCAATTCTTTCACCCGTTCTTGAATGGCATCATCGGCATTCATGATCTGCTCGACGGTGGTCTCTGATGTTATAGATATCCCCCTGATAGTTCTGAGAAGCTTTTTGATGGCATCTACTCGGGAGGACTTAATGACCCTGTGATGCTTGGGAGTGGAAGTCGGCTCAGTGCTGGGCTCCCCCACTCCGGTGCATTTAATTGTTAATCGTCCCCAATCGACGTACCCCGAATCGGTCGCCTCCTGAATAAGCTCTCCGTGAATCAAGGGGCTAGCGATTAAGACCAGACATGATAACAAAGCAATACCCGCTAAATATTGAGCTCTCTGAAACATACGATATCCCCCCAAATCAGTTTGGGCAGATGGCCGGCGAACTAACCAGTTTACGCTCTATCTCATCGAAAGCTTAAAAATACTCTCTTTGTTCGATCGATTATCTACATTTAGCTTTTTGGCGAACAACCTAGCGCAAAACTCAATTCTGTTCCTTGATCTGACCCAGCCGCCTTTTAGAAAGTTGTTGAGACCACGATAATTGCAAAAGAGCTTTGCGCCTTTTGAACTCTTTTGCCTCAGGCATCTCGCCCTCTTTGAGTCTCTGGATGCTTAAGCGCAACTGCTCCTGTTCTCGCTTGGCTTGGAACCAAAGTATTTCCTGATCTTTGCCAAACCAGGTCATCTGACGCTTGGCATATTGTCTGGTTTTTTGTTTAAAACGGGCAATCGACTCTTTAAGATCCATCCGGCCCTCCAGGTGGGCGATCATCTCCTGATAACCCACGTTAGACAAAGCCTTCAGCTGAAAAGAATAACCGCGCCCAAGCAGGTTCCGAACCTCCTCCATAAGTCCTTGGGATATCATTTTATCGGCTCGCTCATCTATTCGTCGATAGAGACTTTCTCGCTGGCGAAACAAACCAAGCTTGCACCAAGAAAAACTCGGCTGATAATAAGGCCCTCTCTCCTGCCAACGTGACAAAGAAATGCCCGTCATCTCATGCACCTCCAGGGCACGAATAGTCCTGAAAAGATCATGTGGGTGAATACGATCGGCGCTCTGCGGGTCTACTTTCATCAGACGACGATACAAAGATCCCGGACCTGCCTGTGACTCCTCCTGTTCAAGCCTCTTTCGAATTTCCGGGTTGGCACTGGGACCTTCGAAAAACCGTCCTAAAAGAGCCCGTAGGTACAGACCACTTCCCCCCACCACCACGGGCAG
>DAOVRJ010000029.1 GCA_030628225.1 Candidatus Zixiibacteriota bacterium
TAAAGCTCGCAGCCGCTTTTTTCTGGATTTCAAATATCGCGATCGCCACTGGGACGCCGAAGGTGGATGGTACAATCTGGAGACAGGGGTTCATGCCTTTGATCCCGCAGATTCTATCAAGGATATCACCGTCTACGTTGATGATCGCGATGCATACAACAATGACGAGGGGGGTGGTGCCTTGCGGGCTTTGGCTTATGAGTATGAAGGCCAAGCGGAATATTATGAAGGTATGTTCAACGAATTGGAGGAAGAGGTCTCCTATACCGTTGATCGGCGATCTGGCTATATCACCATGAAAACGTCCCTTCAGGAAGGGCACGTGCTGGCCGTGCGGTACACGACAAAAAGCGATTCCCTATGGTGGGATGAGCTCGTTCCTCCAGACACGTCCTTTAACCTGAAGCTGATCAAGCCAAATAACCCCACGCCCGATGACTCCACGTGGGTTTTAGAGTGGAAGAATGTCTATGATCTGAGAACCCGCAATATACAGAACACCAAGGACTTTCACGTAAAAATATACAGAGAGATCCCCAGCCAGCCATCCCAGACCACCCAGGAGGACGGCACACCGCTGTTGCAGATCTTTGGCCTGGACGTTCACGACCTGAGCGGAGCGATGAATCCCGACGACGAAGTGGATCTGGATCGCTATCTGGTGGATCTGGTCAGGGGGGAGATCGTTTTTCCCGACCACCGTCCTTTTGATCCACAGCAGCCCATCTACGCGGATAAAGAGCTTCAGCAAAAGATATCGGCTATTTACGACAGCGACGATAACAAAGCGAAGACAGATTCCAGTCGCTATTACATTAAGGTGGAGTTCGTCAACAAAAAAACCACCTACAGCTTGGGGTACATGAACATCATCGAGGGAAGCGTGGAGGTCGCCGCCAATGGAGAGAGACTTCAGGAAGGTCTGGATTACAGTGTGATTTACGAGATCGGCCAGATCTCACTACTCTCCAGTAAGGCCACCAACCCCAACGCCGATGTCTCTGTGGATTTCGATTACTCACCCTTCTTCATGCCCGCATCAAAGACCCTTTTGGGCATGCGGGCTGAGTACAATCTGAGCGAGAACGTCAAGTTCGGCTCCAGCGCCCTTTACCATAGCGAGAAAACCCTGGAGCAAAGACCCAGAGTCGGTCAAGAACCCAATAAGACTTTTATCTGGGACGCAGACATGTCCCTTAAATTCCAACCTTCCATTTTTTCCACCATGGTAAATGCCATTCCCCTGGTGGAAACGGATCAGACATCCTCCCTGAACATCTCCGCCGAGGTGGCTCAGAGTCTGCCCAATCCAAACACTCTTGGCCAGGCTTACATCGACGATTTTGAGGGCAGCAAAGAGGCCTTGAACTTGTCGGTTATGCGGACCACATGGACCAAATCCAGTGCTCCTGTCGGCGATGACGGGGAATCCCTTCCCGACAGCAGTGCTCGAGGTGATCTCGTCTGGTATAATCCCTGGGACCGTGTTGAGGTCCATGACATCTGGCCCAATAAGCAAACTCTCAGCGAAGACAGCCGCATCCACACCCTGAATATGATGTTTTACCCGGACACCACCCTGAGCATGCCTGCTGAGGAACAATGGGTGGGCGTGATGCGCTATTTCTCCCAGGGATACTGGGACCAGCGGAGAAGCAAGTATCTGGAGATATGGGTGAAGAATGACAGCTCAGCGGGAGGGATCCTGAACATCGATCTGGGCATCATCAGCGAGGACATCGATGGCGATGGAATCCTGGATACAGAGGACAAACTGCGCAATGGGACACGAGATGGTATCTTGGACGAGGACGAGGATACCGGGCTGGATGGGGTGTTCGGCAAAGACGGCAACAACGTGCCCGGGGACGATGGGGACGATGACTGGCACTACGATACTAAGTTGGACAAGTATGACTACAGTCGCATCAATGGCACCGAGGGCAACGCCGATGACCCCGATGCCGGCCGCCGGCCAGATACGGAGGATCTGGATAAATCCGGTTATTTAGAGAAGGAAAACGGCTATTTTCAGTTCACCATCGATCTCTCCGACACAGTCAATCAGGTGCCGGGCACGGAGAGCAACGGCTGGCGACTATATCGAATCGCCCTGCGGGATTCGTTGGCCTCGTGGTTCCAGCAAAAGGGCGATACCGAGGTGGATTGGCGGTATATTAAGCATGCCCGCCTCTGGATAGCGGGAGTTACGGAGCCGACTTGGGTGCAGATTGCCTCCTTGGAGATCGTGGGCAATAAGTGGGAAGAGCTGGGAGTGGCCAGCCTGGATACAACCAGCGAGGTGGGCATCGATGAGAGCTTTGATCTGGCGGTGAAGAATACTCACGAGAACGAAGATTACCAGTCGCCCCCAGGGGTTATTCCGGAGAAAGATCGAGCCACAAACGTTCCCAAGCGAGAGCAATCTCTGGTCTTGAAATTCTCCAACCTCAAACCGGATCATTATGGAGCGGCTCAGCGCATTCTCTATTCACGTGAGAACTATACACAATACGGTGAACTACGCATGTTCGTTCACGGAAGCGAGCAGGTTTCCCCTGGCGATTCCAGTCGCGTCGAGTTTTATCTTCGCCTGGGCGACAGCTCCAATGATTACTACGAGTACCACACCCCGGTGTACTACTCGCCGAGCCTGTGGGATCCTCGCAACGAGGTGGTCATCAATTTTGAGGAGATCACCGGCCTAAAAGACGCTCTCTTGAGGCGCATGGACGGCATGCAGGGTGTGGTCCCCGACACTACCTTCGGCAACTACCGTATCCATGGGCGACCGTCCCTTTCGGCTGTCAAATGGTTTGAGGTGGGAGTGATCAACCGTTCCGGAGATGTGGTCTCTGGCGAGATCTGGCTGGACGAGCTGCAGGTAACCGAAGTTCGACGAGAATCCGGTTGGGCCGGGAGAGTCTCGGTGGATGCCGTTCTGGCCGATTTCGCCAGCTGCTCCTATTCATATCGCAAAAAAGATAGTGAATTTCACGGTTTGCGGGAAAAAGTGGGATCTGGAATGAACGTCAGCCGCCAGAGCATCAGAGCTGGCCTTAGTTTGGATAAATTTATGCCAGCCAACTGGGGGGTTTCCTTGCCAGTGCGTGGATCCTGGTCTACAGAGCTTCGGTTGCCCAGGTTGAAGCCTGGTTCTGATATTGTGCTGCCAGCAGTCCAGAGACAGGTAGATCGCACCGAATCCGATAACAAGACAGCCAACATCTCCTTCAGCAAAAGCAGGACCTCTGGAAACTGGCTTTTAGGCTGGACTTTAGAGAGACTGAGGACTGATCTGGCATTGTCCAAGAAGGAAGGCCGCAGCCCCACCCATCCAGTGACCAGAAGTTCCAGTTACGAGGCCTCCCTGAACTACGATTTGACACCTGACCAGCAAAAATCGATAACTCCATTGGGCTGGGCCAAGTCTATCCTGCCCAAGATGATCTGGGGGGCGGAGCTATACGTGACGCCCAGTAGACTCGATTTCAGCTCCTCCCTTTCGCGGCGGCAAACCTATCAAGTGGACCACCTTAACAACACGAAAACTCGATTCACCCGTGATCTGTCCAATAGGGCAGATTTGAAGCTGAATCCTCTGAAGAGCCTGAAGACGGAGTTCAACATATCAAACCTAATGGATCTGCGTGATGAGAGTGGTATTAATCTGACCAAGCTCCGTTTTGGCAAGGAGCTAAGCCGAAAACAAATGGTCGGTTTAAGTTACAAGCCTTCCTTTTTCAGCTGGTTAACCAACGGTTATAGTTATCGAACAGACTATTCGGAGAACAACGACCCTAACAGTGGCGCCAGTGGTGGAAGGGCTGTGGGCGTGAAGAATAGCCAGTCCCTTGAGCTAAGTCTGAATTGCAAGAGACTGTTTGGCTCGAAGGATAAACCCAAGGAGGAAATACCTCCCGGATCTCCAGGCTGGGTCGTTTATCAGATGAGAAGTTTTTTAGGTCGGATAAAGCCAATTCGAACCAACTTTCAGAAGGATAAAAATTACAACATTGCGGGACTCTGGTCCAGGCCGTCCTGGAAGTTCCAGCTGGGATTTTCCGATAAAACGGCGGCCACACAGAACCCATTGGTTTTCCAGAACAACAGGGAAGGTGTTACATCCAGTTTGAACATCAAAACTGGAGTGGAGGTGATCGCAGGAATCGATTTTGGAATCAGCTACAAATATAGGGATGTGCTGAGCAAAACGCCTGATAAGGTCGACGAGACCAAGACCGTGGCTTTTCCCGATATCGCAATTCGCTGGGGAAACATGACTAGGCTGGGTGCTCTGAAAACGCTGTTGGAATCCTCCAGTTTAGATTTCGGTTACTCCAGGAAGGTTGAGGAAAGAGGCGACGAGGGTTTAAAAGACATCACCTCCCAGACAATCAGCAGAGATTTCTCCCCGTTGTTCTCCTGGACAGCCCGGTGGAAGAATAACATTAGCACCACCCTGAAGGCAACCAGGTCTTTCGGCGAAAACAAAATAAACCGCGGATCGGCCACCACCACCGAACGCGAGGAGCAAACCTACTCTTTTAGCATCAGCTATTCCTTCAGCTCTCCCAAGGGGATCCGCATTCCCATTATCGGGAAGAAGATTAAATTTACCAGCAATTTGAATCTCTCCCTGGATGTCTCCACCAGGCAGAATCTGGAGCGAACTGCCCTGCAGGGAATGGGCTTCAACACAAAGGCTGACACCAAGGAATTCCGGGTGCAGCCGACAGCCAGCTATAGTTTCAGCAAGAATATCGTCGGCGGTCTGAACGCTCTCTGGATGAACAGCGATGACAGGAAGACCAACCAGAAACGAAGGGTGCGAGAGCTGGGGTTCTGGACCGAGCTGAGGTTTTAAGCTCAGCCTGAACTCACCTGGCGCGAAGAGGAGCAACCAAGGGAGGACATCCACGATGAACTTCACGCCACAGGAGAGCCGAATTCTCATCTTTTTGGTGGCCACTCTGCTGTTGGGTAGCGCTGTTTCCCTTTACCGGCACCATCGACCGCATGCCGCACCCGAGCTCGTCGAGAGGTCTCCGGAGATTATTTCCGGCCCCCGAGCGGCAGAGTCGGTTGCAGATTCCACAGCGGAATCCCAGGGGCTGGTTGGAGAGAAGCTGAACATCAATACCGCTACCAGCAAGCAATTGCAGTCGCTTCCCGGGATCGGCCCGCAGCTGGCCGAGAGGATCGTCGCCCACCGCCAGGCTCATGGGTTATTCTCCACAACTCACCATATCACAGAAGTTCGGGGGATCGGGGAGAAGACTTTTCAGCGGATTCGTGATTCCATCGTCGCCCAGTAGCCTGGCCGGGATGAAAAAAAGGAACTCCGCATACCCGCCACGAAAATTTTTTATTGACTTCACAGTCGTTTCTCTGTATGATAAAGAGCTTTGTCATCTCTCACTGGCAAAGGAGGGAAAACCGATGATCGGAAGTGAACGAGGGTCTGTCCTTCTACGGATCTTGATTGTTATTCTATCCGTGGGAGTTGTCCTGTCGGTGCTCATTCCTCAACTAAAGGAGAAAAGAGAGAGCGAGGACACGGCTCTTTGTCGGGAGCAGATGACCGCCCTGGCCAGGGCCCAGGACGAGCACCGTGAGATCAGCGGCACCTACGCCGACAATCTCGACAGCCTCAGGGTGTTCCTGCCCGAGGGGGCGGATTTCGTCTGTCCCACTGATGGCAGAAACTACCGGATCACCGCCGTCGATTCCACGACCTACACCATTGGCTGTCCCAATGAACACGGGATAGTTATCACTGGCAGCAATAGCTGGGAATAGAAGTGAGGTATGCCTCTTTTTGGAAAGAACATCACCGTTGGTCTGGAGGTGGCCGGCCAGGTGCTTCGCGCCGTTCAGATCGAGCATCGGCAAGATCGGCCGAGGCTGCTGGCTTTAGAGACTCAGGATCTTCCCACCAGCTCTCCCGGCGTCCTCACAGCTGAGGGGCCCGTCTGGAAAGTGGTTAAGTTTGGTCGAAGAGGCGGTCACGTGGTGGTCAACGTGCCCGGATCAGGTGCCTTCATCAGAAAGATTCGGGTGGAGGCCTCCGAGATGAGCTGTCTTCGCGACTGGGTAATGTGGGAGGCTAAACAGTATCTGCCCGCTCCCCTGGAGGAGTATTTCATCGACTTCCAGAAGCTGAGGCCCGGGGAGGAATCAGGTCTTTGGGAGATATTGCTGGTGGCCGCTCGGCGCGATGCTGTATCGAAAAGAGCCCGCTTATTTCAAACGGTCAACCTCAAACCGGCCATCATGGACGTAGACCCTCTGGCACTTCAAAACGCCTTTGAGGCAAATTATCCCAGTGCCGTTGATTTTCCTGTGGCCCTGGTAAATTTAGAGCGGGATCTGGTCACCATAGTGGCCACCTGGGGTGGGGTGCCAGAAGGTGTGTCTAACATGGCCGTGGCTCCTGAGCCTGAGAAGCTCTGTGAACAGATTCATAACTGCGTGGACGGTCTTCTGCAGCGTATAGGCCGAGATGGCGGAAAATGGGAGCGGTTCGACAAAATTCTGCTCAGCGGAGGTGGGCCTCATCTTAAAGATGTGGCCAATTTTTTATCCTCCGATGGCAAACAGAAGGTCGAGTTGGCCGATCCCTTCCGTGAGCTGACCATTTTGCCCGCCTTGAGGGACAAACTGGATCAGTCATACCTGGTCTCGGAGTTTATGTTAGCGACTGGTCTGGCGTTGAGAAAAACCTGAGCTCTGTGGAAAGGTGTCTGGAGGGGGCGGTGAGGCTGTGCGGGCAAAACGGTGAAGGCCGGGGGGGCTGAGAGCTGTTTGAGATCAGGAACGACCGGTTTTCCTGGGAGCGCGGAGGTTCTTTGTGCGCGTGATCTCCGGCGAGGCGAAAGGTCGCCGGCTGAAGACACCAGCCGATGATACTATCCGTCCAACGGCAGACAGGGCTAAAGAGGCCATGTTCCAAATCTTGGGCGAGAGAGTCCAGGGCGCGCAGGTTCTGGATCTGTTTGCCGGAACAGGTAATCTGGGTATCGAGGCGCTCAGCCGGGGCGCTGGCTGGGCGCTCTTCGTGGATGTGGCCAAGAAAGCCGTAGTTCTTGTCCGGGAGAATCTGGACCGGGTCAAGTTAAGCGATCGTTCAACCGTATGGAAGGCGGATGTTTTCTCTGTTCTCTCCCGTCTGCGACGAATGGGTCGCCGCTTCGATTTAGTATTCTGCGATCCCCCGTATGGCCATCAATTTGCTGAAAGATCGCTACATTTTCTGGTCTATGAACACCTGGTGGAGGAAAATGGTGTGGTGATCGTGGAGCATCACCGAAAGGATAAGCTTCCCCGGCGAGTGGTAACCCTCCTGATGATAGATGAGCGCCGCTTCGGAGATAGCGTGTTGACCTTTTACCAACAGAAGGCTGAGTCATGAAAGAAATGGGATTATCTTCTGAAGGTCTGCCCTCGGCCAAGAACGTGGCCATCTATTCCGGATCGTTTGATCCCATCACCAAGGGTCACCTGGATATTATCTGCAGAGCCCGGAATCTCTTTGACCTAGTTGTCGTGGCCGTGGCCGACAACATGCAGAAGAAACCGTTATTCTCCAGAAAAGAGCGGGTGGAGATGGTGCGCCTGGCCATCCAGGGCATGGAGGGTGTGGTGGCAGATTCCTTCACGGGCCTGTTAGCGCACTATGTCCAGGAGAGGGGGGTGTCTGTCATCATAAGGGGTCTACGGGCGGTCAGCGATTTGGAGCACGAGTTTCGGATGGCCTTCATGAACAGAAGCCTGGCCCCCCAGGTAGAGACCATCTTTCTGATGCCCAGCGAGGATTACACCTACCTCAACTCCACGGTGGTCAAAGAGGTGGCCCGTTTGGGAGGCGATGTAAGCCAGTTCGTGATTCCAGTCGTGGAGGAGCGTTTACAAAGGAAACTTCGGAGATCGTCTTGATGGGCCTGGAGGGCAGGCTGAACAACGGTTTTTCCGAAGTCCGTATTGGCGGAGATAGCGTTAGCATTCGGCCATCACCATGGTCACAGCTTGGGAATACTTCTCGCGGAAGGTTATGGCCTGTCACCAGCAGCAAATAAAAAATTTGCCCGGGGGGAAGGGGCCTCGGGAGAAACTCAAAAGGTTAGGGTCCGGGGCCCTGGCTGATGACGAGCTGTTGGCGGTCATCTTGACCAGGGGAAGTAAGAGCGAAGACCCTCTTCGCATAGCCCAAAGGATCATGGAGAGTTATGGTTCTGGGGCGCTGCTTGGAGCAGGCGATGTGGAATGTCTGCGCCAGCTCTATGATGTGGGAGAGGTGCATGCCTGCCAGATCCTGGCCTGTTTTGAGCTGGGGAGACGCTTTTTCCAGAAAGCCAAGGGAGTATATCTGCGCGCCCCGGAGGCTGTTTACGAGTACCTTCGTTCTATGAGCAGGTTCAACAAGGAGGCCTTTCGAGGTCTTTACCTGGATGTGAAGGGTGGGATTGTCCACGACGAGATCGTCTCCTTGGGGACTTTGACCATGAACCTGGTTCATCCACGAGAGGTATTTCGGCCAGCCATCGAGTATTCAGCTGCCAGCATAATTCTTGTTCATAACCATCCTTCGGGAGATCCGACCCCTAGCGCTGAAGATCTTAGAGTGACCCGGCAGTTGGTAGAGGTGGGCAAGTTGATGGACATCGAAGTGCTGGATCACGTTATTATCGGAAGGGAAAGCTTCGTGAGCTTGAGACGTAAGGGTTTGATGGGGTTGGGAGTTTCCCGGTGAGGAAGGAACATATGAGGCCGCCCTCTTTTTTTATCGCCGGCATTATTCAGGGCTCCTCGCAGGATAGAGGTCTCAGCGATCAGAGCTATCGCGAACACCTAACTCAACTTCTGGAAAAGGCCTTTCACGATGCGCTGATCATCAGCCCCTACGATCTGCACCCCAATTCCATCGACTACAGCATGGAAAAGGGCAAGGCCACTTTCCTGGATATGGTAGCCAAAGCCACTAAATGCGATGTGCTCATTGCCTATCTGCCCGAGGCCAGCCTGGGAACGGCCATCGAGATGTGGGAGTGCTTTCGGGCCGGGATCCCCATCTGGACGATCTCGCCCATGAAGGAGAACTGGGTGATCAAGTTTTTCTCTCAGCGATTTTTTCCCTCCACGGTCGAGTTTGAGAGATTTCTGTTCGCCGAGGCCAAAGAGGAGGTGCTCCGTGCTATCCGCGGCAGTGGCCAGAGACCTGAGGGGCTTCTTGGACGATCAGGCGGTGAGATCAACCCTTGAGTTTCGGGCCTGTTATTCATATGACGCCGCGGTAGAGGGCTATTTACCCGATCTGGTCATTTTTCCGGTCGCTGAGAGCCAGGTGATTCTCCTGGCGCGCTATGCTCACCGCCGGGGGATCCCCCTGGTGCCCCGCGGGGCCGGCTCCGGTTGTAGCGGTGGGGGGGTCTGCGCACAGGGCGGGATCCTGGTAAGTTTCGAGCGCATGGACCGCATTCTCTCTCTGGATCCGGGGCTGATGGTGGGCCTGGCTGAGCCCGGAGTGATCACCGCGCATTTTCAGAGAGAGGCGGAGCGCCAGGACCTATTTTACCCTCCTGATCCATCCAGCGCCGAGATCTGCACCCTGGGGGGAAATGTGGCCCACGGGGCTGGGGGGTTGCGGGGGAGAAAATATGGTACCACCCGGGATTATATCCTGGGATTAGAGGCGGTGACAGCCGAGGGGCAGCCGGTGCGAACGGGTTTTTTCTCGCCAGGCGAGACCCGGGACCTGACCGGCCTTTTGGTGGGCTCAGAAGGCACCCTGGCCATGATCACCAAGATAGCCCTGCGGTTGATGCCCAGACCGGAGAGTTTCTGCACCTTGCTTTTGGTCTTCCGCCAGGCCGATCAGGCCGTCCAAATGGCTCATGCTATCCTTAGAGTTGGTCTGATTCCAGCGGCCATGGAATTTATGGACCAGAGGGCCGTGGATTGCGTGCGGGCTCACGGGAAAGCGATCCTGCCTCCGGGGAATGGCCATATTCTGTTGGTGGAATTCTCTGGCCGGCATCAGGAGGTACTCCACGGAGCCGAGAAAGTGGAAGGCTTGAGACGGGGTAGTGGTGCCCTTCTGGTTCAGAAAGCAAGGGTTTCCAGAGATCGGCAGAAAGTCTGGTCTGTGCGGCGGGCTCTTTCTCCCGCTATGGCCCATGCTGCCAAAAGGAAGGTCAGCCAGGATGTCTGTGTGCCCCCTGGAGCTCTGTCCCATCTGCTGCGCGACATTGAAGCCGTCGGCCAAAAGCACGGTCTTCAGGTCATCACCTTTGGGCATCTGGGAGATGGCAATCTGCACGTGAACGTGATGGCAGATGGCAGTCGGAAGCAGATGCGACAGGCCCGGGCTGCTGCAGAGGATCTGTTTCGGGCCGTACTGGCCTTGGGCGGCACCTTATCCGGTGAGCATGGCATAGGCCTAGTCAAGGCGCGGTACATTTCCTGGGAGCTTTCTGCGGAGACCATGGCGGCTCAGCGCAAGGTGAAAGCGGCCTTTGATCCGGCGGGGGTGCTGAACCCAGGTAAGATCTTGAGCACATCCAAATCGAGCGTTTTGTCCGAGATGGAGGGGAAAACCCCTTAAGAGGTAGTGTAAAGGAGCGGACGGTGGAGATGAATGACGACAGAGGACGGATAATCAACCGGGTTTTGGCTTTGTTTGTGTTTGTGGTGGTGTTGGTGGTGTATGTGCGGACGATGGCGGCGTCGACCTCGTTTTGGGATTGTGGGGAGTTTATAGCGGTTTCGCACATATTGGGGATACCGCATCCTCCTGGTTCGCCGTTGTATATTTTGTGGGGTCGGTTGTTTAGTTTATTGCCTTTGTTTGGGGATGTGGCCCGGCGGGTGAATTTTCTTTCGGCATTGACGGGGGCGTTGTCGGCGGGGTTGTTGTATGTGGTGGTGGAGCGTGTGGCGCGGGGTTGGTTTGGGGAGGGTTTGGGTTGGCGTGGGCGGTTGTTGGGGATGGTTGGGGGGGTGACGGCTGGTTTGTGGATGGCGTTTAGTGATACGTATTGGTCGAACACGATAGAGGCGGAGGTGTATGCGCCGGCGATGTTTTTGACGGTGTTGGTGGTGTGGTTGGTTTTGTGGTGGCAGAGGGTTCGTGGGGGTGAGGGTGGTGATAATGTGTTGGTTTTGTTGGTGTATGTGTTGTTTTTGAGTATAGGTTTGCATATGACGGTTTTTTTGGTGGCGCCGGCGGTATTTTTGATGGTGGTGTTAATGAATGTGAGTCGTTTGCGTGATTGGCGGTTGTGGTTGGTGTATGTGTTGTTTTTGTTTTTTGGGCCGTTGGTTTTTTTGTTTCGCTGGGTGCGTGGGTATGTTCGAGAGTGGCGGTTTTGGACTATTTTATGGTTGTTGTGTGTGATGGTGGTGGCATCGGCGGAGCCCTTTTTGAAGGTGGGTGTATTTTTGTTGGTGTTGAGTTTTGTGGGTATGGAGGTAGGTGGGGAGGAGGGTCGTAGTCGGTGGCGGTTTTGTTTTTGGTTGGTGTTATTGGCTTTGTTGGGTTTTACGGTGCAGGCGTTTATACCGGTGCGGTCGATGTTGGATCCGGTGATAGATGAGAATGATCCTGATAATTGGGAGCGGTTCAAGTTATTTTTGGGTCGTAAGCAATATGGTCAGGAGAGTATGTTGCAGTTGATGTTTCGGCGTAAGGGGAGTTGGACCTCGCAGTTTGGTGTGCATCAGCGGATGGGTTTTTGGGGGTTTTTCCGTCAGGGTTGGGCGCCGACCCGTTGGTGGCCGTTGGTGGTGGGGATGGGGTTGGTGGGTATGGTGGTGGGTTGGTTTCGTGGGCGTCGGTGGTGGTTGTGTTTGATGGTTTTGATGGTGATATGTAGTGTGGGTTTGGTGTTATATATTAATTTTTCTGATGGGACGCGTGGTGTTCAGCTGGAGGTACGTGATCGGGATTATTTTTTCACGCCGGCCTACATGTTTTTTTCGTTGTGGATGGGTTTGGGAGTGAGTGGTTTGTTGTGGTTGGTGTTGCGGTATATTCGAGGTGTGGGTAGGGAGTTGTTGTTTTGGGTGTTGTTGTTGGTGATGTTGCTGGCTCCGTTGGGGACGTTGGCATATAATTATCATCGTCATGATCGTTCGCACAACTACATAGCGCATGATTATGGGTATAACATCTTGAATTCGTGTGATCGCGGGGGGATATTATTTACCAATGGAGACAATGATACGTTTCCGTTGTGGTATCTGCAGGAGGTAGAGGGGGTTCGCAAGGACGTACGGGTGGTCAACCTGAGCCTGCTAAATACCGGATGGTACATCAAACAGCTCCGGGACGTAGAGCCCAAGGTGCCCATGGAATTGTCCCATACGCAGATCGATCGCTTGATGGCTCTGCGGCTGAAGAACGGGAGCATTCTCCGGGTTCAGGACCAAATGATTCGAGAGATCATCCAGGCCAACAACTGGGAGCGTCCCATCTATTTCGCCGTGACCGTGCCTAGGGAAAACAGGGCTGAGGTGGAGGATTATCTTCAGATGGAAGCCATGGTGTACCGGCTGACACAGGAGAGGAAAACCGGCCAGGTGGACATAGCCAAATCGCGTCAGAATCTCTGGGATATCTATCGTTATCGTAGCATGGCAGATTCCACGGTCTATAGAGATGAAAATACCAACCGGCTGCTGCACAATATCTCCTCGGCCTTTATCTCCCTGGCCAACGCCTATCATAAACAGGGGCAGACAGAGGAAGCCATGGCCCAGCTTCGACGGGATATCCAGGTGCTGTCAGGAGACTGGCGTCCCCACGCTTTCCTGGCCGATATATACGTCCGGTCAGGAGATTATACCTCTGCCGAGAGAGAGCTGAACAGGGCTCTTGCTTACAATCCGGAGTTCTACATTCTCCACCGCATGCTGGGCTCCGTCTATGGTCATCTGGATCAGGCGGATCAGGCGCTGACTCACTATGAGAGGGCCCGGCAGCTGAATTCCGACTCGCGCCCTGTGGTCTTCGAGCTGGCCAAGCTCTATGAATCCCAGGGTAGCATCGAGAAAGCCAGCAGCTTGCTGGGCAATTGGCTGTCCCGGCACCCGGATGACACCACTGCCCAAAGAATGTGGCATGAGTGGTCTGGGCCGGAAAAGGAGGATTAGGTTTAAAGGCACAGGGAATTCAATGGTCCTTCAGCAGAGCGAGAGGTGCAGTTGTGCACAGAGAGGAGATCAGAAAAATTCTGGTGATGTGCCTCCCGGGCATCGGAGACACCCTGTTATTTACACCGGCTTTGAGATTTCTGCGAGAGCATTTTCCCCAGGCCCAGATTTGGGTTCTGGTCATGTTCAAGGGCTCCAAGGAGGTCCTGGAGAGAAACCCGCTCGTGGACAGGGTTCTCCTGTGGGAATTTATCAAAGAAGGAGCCTTTCGATCTTTGAAGTTTCTGCTGGGTTTGCGTCGCCAGCGTTTTGACATCTCCATCATGGCTTACCCAGCTAATCGAATTGAGTACAGCCTGGTTCACCTGCTGGCAGGGGCCAGGAGGAGATACGGTCACCGATATAAGCACCGAGACCTGAGCAGTCTGAATTTCCTGCACGGCCGCACCATCAGGGAAAACGATCAGCGGCACAATGTGGAGGAAAACCTCGCGCTGCTGCAGCTTTTGGGATTGGACACACGGCGACCGCTTTCTCTGGAGCTCTTTTTGCCCGATGAGGACCGGGCCTTTGCTCAACGCTGGCTGGATCAGCGTCAGCTAGAGAGCGGTTTGTTAATTGGGTTTCATGCTGGCACGGCGGAGTTCAAAAATCAGGCCAAACGAAGATGGGCCAGGGAGAAATTTTCTTTGCTGGGCGATGCTTTGGCCGAGGAGTTCGGGGCTAAGATCCTGATTTTCGGCGGCCCTGACGAGGAAGAGCTCAAGAGGGAAATCATCCGCGGAATGTCTGGGCCGGGATCAGAGGTCTCCAGCACCACCATGAGGCAGACGGCTGCCCTCATCGAGAGATGTGCGCTGTTCGTCAGCAATGATTCGGCTCTGATGCACACGGCGGCAGCAATGAAAGTGCCCTGTGTGGTGACCTTTGGTCCCACCAATCCGAAGTGGGTCTACCCCTACGGCACCCGTTACCGGATTGTGCGTCGGGAGCTTTCTTGCAGTCCGTGCTTCTATTATTCAGCCCGGCCGCTCACCTGTGGCCGGGGGGATTTTGCCTGCATCGAGGAAATTGAAGTAGATCAGGTCATAAAAGCTATCAGGTATCTGTTAGCGGATGTGCAATGCCCCAACGGTGATTAGGCATTCGGAGAGATATTTCGTGAGAAAAACCCTGTTCAAAGTCCTTAAGATCTTGGTAAGTATCGGCCTGCTGGCATTTTTAGTTCACAGAGCGGGTCTGTCCGATATTTTGCTGGTGGTCCGTTCCGCCAATGTGGTCGGATTGCTGGTGGCCCTGTTCGTTTACACCGCCACCATCGTCTTGATATCCTGGCGCTGGCGGTTGCTGTTGGTTTCCCAACAGGCTGGGGTTCCCTTTGGTCGATTGCTATCCCTTTATTTCATCGGGTTTTTCTTCAATAACTTTTTGCCCAGCAGTATTGGGGGTGATATCTATCGGGCCATGGGGGCGGGCCAGGAAAACGGTAGAAAAGCCGTCTCCGCCGCCTCAGTGCTGGTGGAGAGGCTGATGGGTATGTTGGGGGTCTCGGCTCTGGCAATTCTGGCGGTGACTTTAGTGGTTCACCAGGAGGCCGATGGTTACCTCCGTGCCTTGGTTCTGGGGTTCGGCGCGATCATGATTCTCCTGCTGGTGCTTTTTTTCAATCGGCGAACCCTCAAGATCATGCAGATTTTATCCAGCAAGATTTCCCTGTGGAACTTGGGCCAGAGGCTGTTGTGTTTCTATGAAGCTCTAACTCTGTACCGAAAGCAAAAGGGAGTTCTGGCTCTGGTTTTCTTCATCTCCATCGGTTACCAGTTGATGATCGTGGCTTTTAGCTATTTGGTTGGTTTTGCTCTGGATTTAGGGATTCCCCTGCGCTATTTTATGCTTTGCGTCCCA
>DAOVRJ010000134.1 GCA_030628225.1 Candidatus Zixiibacteriota bacterium
AGAAAGTAAAAAATATGACGTGAATTCATACGTGAGAAGGCTCCAAGAACTTTATTCTGAACTGGTATCAACAGGGTAGAACTTCTTAAGAGGGAATTTGAGAGGTGTTGTCGGTGTTTTAAGGAGCAAATGAGAGATCATTGGGGTATATTGAGTCTGAGCAAGGTTTGATTTTATGATGTGGGCGACGTTCCTTAATAAATTGCGCTGGAGCTATCAAAAGAACGCACCGGATCTAATTACTTTGTTCCTGCGCAACTATCCGGATTTCGTATTTAGCAGAGGAACAGTGCCGATAGGCAATGAAATCCCCGTTTTTGTTTTTCACTCAGTTGAGCCAGTATCTTTTGAAGAGAAATTGGCATTTCTGGCAGGCAATAATTACAGGACATTGAATGGAGAGGAGTTTCGGGCGGCAATTGCTGGAGAAACCCGGGAATCGGAACATAGTGTACTTCTGACATTTGACGATGGTATTGCCACACTGTGGACAGTTGCCTTTCCCCTGCTTCAAAAGTATGGTTTTAAAGCAGTCAGTTTTATCATTCCAGGATGCATACCCGATCATGTACCTGAATCGCCGACCTTTATTGATTATGAAAAGAAACGGATTCCGGCAAAATCGCTATTGGCCCGGGAACAGGGCAACTACCCTTTGTGCTCATGGCAGGAAATCAAGGAGATGCATGCCAGTGGGGTGATCGATTTCCAGTCACATACAATGTACCACCACAGGATTCATGTGTCGTCCCTGTTGGTTGATTTTATTCATCCCAACTTTGATTTTCATTTTCATTCAAATGTGAATGTGCCGGTTTGCCGCGTTCGGGGGAAGTTGGACTTTGCGCGGAAGATGCCGTGGGGTACCCCGGTATATCGGTTTGAGCCGGTCATGCAAGGCCATTTGCAGTATTTTGATGACCAAACGGTACGAGCTGCTTGCGTTGAACACGTACTTCGCTGGGGCGGCGAAAAATTCTTCATACGGAAAGACTGGCGGAAGCGGCTTCAAAAGGTCCATCACCAGGCCTGTCAATGCAAGGACAACGGAGAGTATGAAACGCCAGCCGGGCAGGAAAAAGCAATTTTTGAAGATATACGACAGGCGAGGGTAATAATTGAAGGGCATTTGCCGGGGAAAACCGTCGATCAACTGTGCTATCCCTGGTTTATAGGCAGTCCTTTGGCGGTCGAGCAATCCCGTCGGGCTGGCTATCGCGTAAATTACTGGGGCATTTTCCCGCGGCGTAAAACAAACCGGCCGGGCGATGATCTATTCTATGTACCACGTATAGAGGATCAATACATTTTCCGCCTGCCGGGAAAAGGGCGTAAAAGCCTGATGGAGATAGTGACCAAAAAATTCAGGACCAACATGCCGCATTTTGTTCGTCGGTTAAAGATCGATGCTTAAGAAAAAGGGAGCGTTTGTAGCCAGTTTGCCAGCTGGAGTTGATTAAGCAGAGCAATGCTTTTTGCCCTATTTTTTTAACCTTTGGGAACAAGATCATCTCAGAAAGCGAAATCCGTAATAGTATGGATGAGAGGCCAAGAGCTATTTTCTCATGTTTAAGAAGATAACGAATAGCAAGATATTCTTTTACCTGAGACTAATCTTCGGGATCATTCTTCTTTTTCTGCTTCTCAAGATGGTTGATTTGCAGAAAGTAATGACGACTATCATCTCTGCAAAGCCTGAGCTGGTGATCATTGGATTTGTGGGTCTTCTGATAGATCGCATATTAATGGCCTACCGCTGGGTGCTTCTCCTGTGGGTCAAAAAACTTGAGATTCGTTTCATTCATGTCGTTCGCATTTACTTCCTGAGTACTTTCCTGGGTAACTTCTTGCCATCTACCGTAGCTCCTGATATCGTGAGGATCTACTGTGTTTCGAGAAGCACGTCCAACTCAAAAGTGGTCATCTCGTCTATGGCTGTTGACAGAATTATTGGCAATTTCTCCCTTGCGATTTTGACAATAATTGCGTTCTTTATTCTTCAGCTTACAGGTGCCCTTAAGTTGGATCCAATTGCCTGTTATACTATCTTGGCGTTTCTTCTGATCAGCATAATGCTTCCATTTATCATATGGCATCCTAGGGCCACAGGTGCGATATCACGGCTGATTCGCCGGAAAAAAAGAGGAACTTGGTCGAAAAAGATCCTTGAGGTTTGTGACGTTTTTCTATCATACAGGGATCAGCGAACAACTCTCGGTAAAGTGCTGTTGGTCGCCTTCCTCAATCAACTTGGGTCAATACTTGTCGTTTATGTGCTCGCCCTGGCTTTCGCAAGCACGGTCTCACCACTGTATTTCCTGCTGTTTGTTCCTCTGGCGAGCTTCTTAGCCATGTTGCCCGTTTCAATAGGAGGAATAGGGGTCTTAGAAGGCGCCATTGTCTTTTTTTTCTCACGGCTGGGGATGTCGATCGAGACATGTCTTGCCCTTGCGCTTCTTTATCGGACGATGCTGCTGGTGGCGACCTTGCCTGGCGGAATTATCTATGCTGTTGAGGGGCTTTCTGTAAAAAAAATATCGATGGGCAAAAACTGCTGATGAAGAAAAGCGCTGCCGGAAACCCCGCTTTTGGCGGAACTTGCTTAAGGAAGGTCTGCTCAAAGCAAGCTTTAGGCGAAATGAGATAGTGAGAGAACAGATTTTTCGGCAAGACAGACTCAGAATTGTAGTTATTGCTCGACTGTATAAATTTTAACAAATTCGTCATAAAAGCGACCGATGTATGACTCTAATGATTTGGTGATTAATTCTTGTATGACAAAACCTTCGTGATTTTCCAGCGGTTTGAGACAATATGGCATAGTTGTTGCATGATTTTTGTGGAAAGGAAGCATCTTTGATCAGCGACACACCGGGAAATAGCTCAAAAAAGCAAGGCTGTGAAGGGAGCCGACGAACGCAGGACGCCCTGACTAGCTGGCCCACATAGTGTTGTAACGGATTTTGATCTGTTGGCTGTAAGCGGGCGTAAAGAGGGGATAGTTCTGTTTACGGATATTTTCCTCGGCAGGTGGTCAACTTTTAAACAAAAATGTATGATGGCGCTTTGAATATAGCTTTTGACGGGCAGGATGACGAAAGCTTATGCCATTTCACAATAAAGCATGATAATATACAGTAGTAGTGCAATTTCCATGGTGAGAACGTTGTCTCTCTGAAATAGATAGGGGATGTTGCGAATGAACAAACCTATGAACAGAGTCGGTCAACGCCTGATTGTCCTGGTCGCTGATCTTTGTTGTCTCACCCTGGCCCTGGGATTTTTTGCTTTTGGAGAGGCGCAGGGACAGGATGTTCCTCTCTGGGAACGTTTTTCCCGTCAAGTGAGCAATACAGAACCTTATCAGAATCCGTTTCAGGATGTATCGCTTACGGCAACTTTCACAGCACCATCGGGGAAGACCTATGAACAGTGGGGATTCTATAGGGGAGAACAGCTCTGGGAGATACGCTTCATGCCCAATGAGTTGGGTAGTTGGAGCTACGAAGGGGGTTTCTCAGATGGTTCCGACAGCGTCTCGGGCAGCTTCACGTGTGTGCCTTCAGACATTCCCGGCCCGCTCAAGCCATACTCGCAGAATCAGCGCTGGTTCGCCTCCGCTGATGACACTCCAGTCCTTCTCGTGGGTTACTATACAGACGGTCTCTTCAGGACGAATCAATCTTTTTGGCAACCCTGGATTGACGACAAGGTTGCCTTCGGCTTCACTTTGCTCTCCTCGGGACCGTTTGATCTTAATTGGTGCCAGGTGCAGGGCTGTACCGACCGGGCGCCCTGGCCCGAGAGCGGTGCAGATTTTGACTATACCAGGTTTGACCTGGCCGCCTGGGACGCGTACGAGGAGATCGTCACATACATACAGAGCAAGGGCGTCTATTATCACACCTGGGGAGGGTTTCTAGGAGGTACGAACAACTACCCGGCACCTCCCACAGATGAGCTCAAGCGTCTCCATCTGCGTTACGGAGCCGCCCGATTCAATAGCTACTGGCATCTCATCAACAACAACGTGACAAGCGAGTGGCAGGAGGGATACGACGAAAACACCATGAATTACTGGGGAGAATTCGTGGGCAACCTCTATCCTTTCCATATGGGTTCAGTTCATCCATTGGATGTCGGTCTTCATACAACCGGGGATCTTGCTTATGATTGGATTACTTACGACAGCTCCCAGAAGGCTACTTACAGCCAGTTCATCGAGTCTTTTAACCTTTCTGGACGTCCCCAGTTATCCACCGAGGAAGTCTGGTGGCCTATTCCTCAAAGTTCTGCCACAGAGAGGAGGAGGGCAGCCTGGAGCTTCACCATGGGGGGAGTAAGTGGTTTCCTGGGTGGCAAGAACAGCGATGGCAGTTTGGAACCCCCGGAAGGCAATTCTTTGAACAAAGGAGATCATAAAATCCTCTCCGAGTTCATGCATTCTATTGCCTTTGGACAAATGTCACCGCGGGATGACTTGCTGGTATCAAGATCGAACAGCGACATTCATCTGCTGGCGCACCATGGTTCTGAATATGTCATTTACTTCCCGGCTGGTGGAGATATCACGATCGATCTTTTTGGAGCAGGGGGGGGTCTTGAAGTGGAATGGCTCAACCCACAGACCGGAGATATTACTTTCCTGGATCCCGTTCCCGGCGGGGGTGAGCAAAGTTTCGCAGCGCCGGACACAGATGACTGGGTTTTACACTTAGGAGGGTTGCCACCCGATGAGACCCCGCCCACCGTTCCGCAAAATCTAGATGCTACTGCCCAAAGCGAGGATCAAATTGATCTCACCTGGCAGGCATCCAGTGATCCTGAGTCAGGTGTCAGTTACTACAAGATATATAGAGATGGCATGAGTGTGGGGCAACCCTCCAGCACCTCATTCTCGGACACAAACCTTGATGAAAACACAACATACACTTATGAAATAGCTGCAGTGAACGGGGTAGGACTGGAGTCGCAAAAGAGTGCCCCTGCTCTAGCAACGACCTTTGCCGACACGACTCCTCCCACCATCGCATCCGTGTCGGTCATCAGCACCACCCAGCTTGACGTGCAATTCAGCGAGCCCGTTGAGGAGATCTCTGCTGAGAATGAAGTCAATTATGGTATCGACCACGGAATCGTTGTCTTTAATGCCAACCTGGACCTGGATTTATCTACGGTGCACCTGACAACAAGCGAGCATGTCGAGGAGATTATTTATACCATCACTGTGAACAACATCCAGGACAGGGCATCGATTCCCAATACCATAGAGCCAAACAGTTCTGCTAACTACCAGATTGTTCTTGAGCTTGAGGTTTCCAATCTGAGCAAAGAGGACTACCGGACC
The DNA here is from genome assembly GCA_030628225.1 of Candidatus Zixiibacteriota bacterium. Lineage (GTDB taxonomy): Bacteria > SM23-81 > SM23-81 > SM23-81 > SM23-81 > DAOVRJ01. The sequence continues at coordinate 5,348 of DAOVRJ010000134.1, forward strand.
GCAGAGCTGGGAGTGGGGGATCAGTACTATGTGGATCGTGCCTATACTATTATTAACGTTCCGCCGGAGTATGAGGGGCTGTTGTGGATTAAAACGGCCAACGATGACAAGCTTGGCACCTTAGAGCAGTTCCTTACCTTTACGGTGAACCAGAATGTGACCGTGTATGTTGCCTATGACAATCGGGCTTCTAGCTTGCCTTTTTGGGTAACTGACCATTATACCCCGACGGGTGCGGGGATCGGGGTCAGCGATGTGGACGCCTCGCCCCTTCAGTTGTGGGCTCGGGATTTTCCCGCTGGAGACGTGGTCATGGGGGGAAACAGGGCTGAGGGTGCCAGTGGAGCGGCGAGCATGTATGTTATATTGCTTCGTGGCTATGGTCCTGCTGCCGATACAACAGCGCCACTTATTTCTCAGGTGGCCGCCACCGACATCACCGATTCCACGGCGACCATCCAGTGGTCCACGGATGAGCTCTCGGATTCCCGGGTCGAGTACGGGCTGACCATCGCTTACGGTTCGATGACTCCTCTGGACACAGCCATGGTCTCTCAACATAGTCTCGGTTTGTCAGGTTTAATGCCCGGGAGCCTATATCATTACAGGGTTCAAAGTACGGATGGTACGAGCAATACAGCCCGCTCCGAAGATCATACCTTTGAGGCCAACGATGAGACCCCACCGCAGATTTTTTCCATCGAGGTCTCGGCCCTCTCGGACAGCGCGGCGACCGTCGGCTGGTCCACAGATGAGCCGGCCGACTCCAGGGTGGAGTATGGATTAACCCCCGGTATCTATGATTGGTGTGTGGAGGATACGTTCCTGGTGGTGTCACATAGCCTCGAGCTGGTCGGCCTGACCCCGGCCACGACGTATTTTTTCTGCGTTCGAAGCCAGGATGCAGCGGACAATGTCGCCACATCAGCAGAAAGCACCTTCGTGACCCTTGAGACCGGCGATGAGACCCCACCGCAGATTTTCTCCATCGAGGTCTCGGCCCTTTCGGACACAGGGGCGATCATCGGCTGGTCTACGGACGAGTTGGCTGATTCCAGGGTGGAGTATGGATTAGCTCCTGGTTTCTATGATTGGTCTGTGGAGGATACGCTCCTGACGTTGTCGCATAGCCTCGGGATAATCAGCTTGACCTCGGCCACACAATATCATTTTCGCGTTCTAAGTCAAGACACATGGGGCAACGCCAGCACATCTCCGGATTGCACCTTCGTGACCAAGCACGAATTGCCTGGTCCTCCGGGGAAGCCGGAGCATTATGACGATTAAGAAAGCATTTTTTGCACCGAAGATTTTATGAGGAGGAGTGTTGCAGAGGTCCAACGCAGTCCAGCGGGATGGGAAAAGGGTATGTCTTTCCGTGGTCATCCCGGTTTTTAATGAACAGGAAAATGTCCAGCCCGTCTATGCGCAGCTGAAGGAAGTGTTGGAGCAACTGGGGCGCAGCTATGAGATTATCTTCGTCGACGATGGCA
>DAOVRJ010000227.1 GCA_030628225.1 Candidatus Zixiibacteriota bacterium
CATCGTGCGATCGGACAAGAGATTGCAGAGAGCCCGGGAGAGGATTCACATCATCCTCAGGGAGATCGATGAGTTTTACCGGCGGACACCGGTGACCAGCGAGCTCATCGAACTGCGCAACCTGGCCACCGTGGCCGAACTGGTTATCAGATCGGCCCAAATGCGCAAAGAAAGCCGGGGGCTTCATTACACCATCGACTATCCCAAGCGGGATGATGAACACTGGTTAAAGGACACGGTGATCAAGTCCAAGGGGGCCGGGAGATGAGGGCGGGACGTTGCCGGTTTTTTAAAACCGGCTTGCTCTTGGGACGTATCAGCAGGTGAATAGAGGAAATCAATGTCGGCTGGTAATTTTAGTGAACTCCCCACACGGAGGTGTCCCATGATGAGGAAAACGGTTCCCCTGATTGTTATCCTGGTTTTGGTCCTGGTGCCGCTGCTCTGGGCCCAGCCGGTCCAGCCCAGGAAATTAGTTGATTGTCCCACGGCCGGTTTGCTGCCCCGGGGAAGCTTCGATGTGGATCTGCGCCTGTTTCCAGGGGGAGGGGCCCTGGGAGGCATCTCCGTCGGCCTGACGGAACGGCTGCTTCTGGGGGTCTCCTATGGAGGGGAGAAGGTCATCAGCGAGGAGAAGATCGATTGGTTTCCCCAGGCCGGCATCTCCATAAAATATCGGGTGCTGGAGGAAAACTACGCCCTGCCTGCTTTGGCAGTAGGGTTCGACTCTCAGGGCTATGGCGCCTATGTGGAGAACGACAGCATCTCGCGCTACAGCATCAAATCTAAGGGATTCTACTGGGTAACCAGCAAGAACTATAAAATCTTGGGTGCCTCCATGGGATTGCACCTGGGGGCAAACTACAGCATGGAAGATGATGACGGCGATGATGACCCCAGCGTTTTTTTGGGTCTGGATAAGGAGTTTAACGAGGAATTCTCTGTGGTGATAGAGTACGATTTCGCCTTTAACGATAACAAAAAACTGTCTGGTTTCGGCAAGGGTAATGGCTATATGGACTTGGGGCTGCGCTGGTCATTCGGAGATAGGCTCACTCTGGAATTGGATTTCATGAACTTGACTAGGAACCGCAAGGAAATCAATTACCTGGCCCGACAGGTCAGGATCGTATACCTAGAGTATTTTTAAACGTTAGCCACCTGTTCATCGTCAAATAAGTATGAATAGGTGGTTAATTTTAGATCTTTGGATTTTTTGCGGAGAGAGCGGCAATGATAATCCTGATACGTCGTCTGATCTTGGGGATTTTTCTTCTGACCATGTTTTTTGTATCTCTGGGCTGTTACACCGTCTTGAAGAAACCGGGGGGGGTGATGCCCGAGGGGGATCGCCATCCGGGAGAAGGTTATTACACAGAAGATTGGGTGAGACCCAGCTATCTCTGGTATGACCCCTTCTACCGCTGGTACTACCCGGATGTGTGCGGTCGCTGGCGATACTACTACGCCTATCCGTGGTGGTGGAACGACTACTGGTACTTGCATCCCGGTGAGGATGAAGGGATACCTGTGGACACCGAAAGGCACATCTGGGACCGGAGGAGGGGACCGGGCTGGTCTTCTCCGCCGTCTTCGCCCGGCACGCCGTCAAGTGCCAGCCGACCCAGCCAAAAGAAGGGCAAGGCAGAGGAGAAACCCCCGCCGGCCGACTCTCAAAAGGACCAGGAGCGAAGAATGCCCGACTGGGGACGAAAGCCGAGCGATCGTTCTAGCCCTGAGCTGAAGTCAAAGGACCGAGGACAGCAGGAAGAGAGGAAGGTTAAAGGTGAAGAACAATAATTGGGTCCAGATGAGGGGCCTTCGTCCGGAAAGTTCAACAAGAGATAGCCGGCAAGTTGCCCGCTGTTTGAGTATGCTCGGGGTTTTAATGGTTCTCCTGGTCGTATTTTTAGGATTAGTTGGCCGACCGGCGCTGGCCGATGAGTCTATTCTGTTGTCCGGGCATTTCGGTGTGGGAGCCCGGGCTATGGGGATGGGTGGTGCCGCCATCGCCGTGTCCGACGATTTCTCGGCCCTCTACTGGAATCCCGCCGCCCTGGCTCAGGTGAGAAGGATCGAGATCTCCGGGGGTCTTTCTCATCAGAGATATACGTGCCGGACGACCTATTACGGCAACGACGCGAAAGATCGGGAGAGTAACACGCGGCTCAACGCCATCGGGATGGTCTTCCCGGTGCCCACCTACCGGGGCAGCCTGGTATTTGCTCTGGGAGCGGGGCGGGATAGAAATTTTGACGCGATCTTTGTCCAGAGGGGATATTCCACAAAGGACAATTGGTGGCAGGAGGGCAGGGAAATTCAGTCTGGTGGTCTGCTGGCCTGGTCCGTGGGGGGAGCTGTGGACGTCTCCCCGACCCTGTCCCTGGGAGCGGCCATCAATCTCTGGGATGGGGATTACAACTATGACTGGGACGCTTTTTTCGCGGACACGCGTGACATCTGGACAGAATGGCCCAATGATTATGACACCACCTACATCCACGACGTTAAAAGCGCCGATTTCGACGGGGTGGGCATCAAGCTGGGCGGGCTATTGCGGTTAAGCCGATTTGTGAAGGCGGGCATGACCATCTCCTCTCCGGTGACCTACGACATCTCCGGGGAATTGGTGATGATGATACGAGATGTCTTCGACGACGGGGATGAGGACCAATACAGGGAAACCGTATATTTTCAGAATGAGATTTCCACGCCCTGGGAGTTCGGATTCGGGATGGCCTGGTCAGTGCCCACCTTTTTGATGGCCGCCGATCTCCGGTATGCAGACTGGAGCCAGATGAAGTTTAATGACCAGCCTCTGGAGGACTACCAGGAGACCCTTTCTCTGAGCGTCGGCGGAGAGTATATCCTGCCCCAGGTGGGGACCAAGATCCGGGCCGGCTATTCTTCCGAGCCCATTGCTTATACGGTTCCGGAAATCGTAGAGGATCGGGAACAGTACACCCTGGGCGTCGGATTTCTGGTGGGCCAGGTGATGACCCTGGATCTGGCCTGGGTGCACGGGACCTGGAGGACGTCTCAATCATCCTTGACGGAAAAGGACGAGGTGGACAGAGTGTTTTTGTCCGTGGCATATCGTTTCTAAGCTCCGTCTGCAGGCCGGTTGGCCATCTTTGTAGCGCAAAAAAACGCCGAAGGAGTCCTTCGGCGCAGAGAGAAAAGGGAAAAGCCATCTAAATATCAGATGGCTTTTTTACTTTTGGTGATCCGCTTGATCGCCAGCCAGAAGACAGCGACGATGATAATGGTGGCCAGATAATATTTACCCACGGTATTTTGACTTCCGCCATGAAGCATGGCCAAAAGGCCGGGGATCAACCCGATGATAATGGCCATGATCCACAATAGAAACGAGCCATTCTTTTTCACCTTAGCCCATCACCTCCTTCACGGACAGAGGAATTTCTCACAATGTACACACAAATACGGTTCTTGTCAAACAAAAACTTAATATCTGGCCGGACAAAGGGTTCGATTTTTGTTTGACTTGACTGGCCGAAGGCCATATATTGAAAATGGCTGGGAGCTGCTAAATCTGGCATCCCTGGAGGTGAGGTTGGTTCTGTTTAAGAACATCATTCTGGGCCAGTATTTGCCCGTGAATTCGGCCGTGCACCGGTTGGATCCCAGGACCAAGTTTTTGGCCGTGGCGGCCATTATGGTTCTCACGCTGGTGATTTCCAACATCTGCGTCTACGCTTTTTTGCTGGTATGGCTCCTGGGCCTTATTTTTCTGGCCAGGCTGCCGGTGGGTTATATATTCCGCAATGTGCGCTCTTTTATGTGGTTGTTTCTGATCACATTTGGCATTCACCTGATGTTCACAGCGGG
>DAOVRJ010000065.1 GCA_030628225.1 Candidatus Zixiibacteriota bacterium
GCCACTCCTTGCCGGATATCGAAGACATTCTTATCTTTACTGCCGTCAGGACAGGTCTCCCGTTTCAATGAGTTGCCATGCAGATCCAAGAAGAAGATCTCGTCGAAGGTCTGCATGAGGCTCTGACGCATTCCCCTAAAGGTGGGATTATCCAAGTAGGAGTGGTTGGTGATCATTCCCACCAGACCTTGCCCGGCTTGTTCTATTTTCCACTGGGCGAAGCGCAGGAACTTGACGTAGTCGTCCTGTAGCCACTTGGGGTTTCTCTCTCCCAAAGGTTTCCCATCCACCTGCTTATAGTCTTTGATCAACTCAAGAATCCACTCTCCACGATTGGCTGAATGACCTGAATATGGTGGATTTCCCAGGATGACCAGGATGGGACGTTGCATCTTGACTTCGCCGGCCAGGTGAGATTCCTCGGCGAGGGAGGATGCAAGTGGCATGGTAGTCTGCTTAAGCTCCTTCATCTCCAGAGAATCTGTCAGGTAAAACTTGAACCGCTCATCCGGTGCCAGAGTGTAGCCGAGTTCTTCGAGAAAGAACGACATCTTCATGTGTCCCACGGCATAGGGAGCCATCATCAGCTCGAAGGCATAATAATTCTCCAGAATGTGATCCTTGATAAACTGTGGACCACCGCCCTCGCCGTATTTTAAAGTGAACTCCTCCACAGCTAACCGGGAGGTCTCAGCTATGAAAGTCATCGTCCCCGCTGCCGGATCCAAAAGAGTCACGTCGTCGGAGGCCAGGCCGTCTCTTTTGTCGAACTTTTCCTTCAGCAGCTTATGGATGGAGTGGACGATGTACGAGACCACAGGCTCAGGCGTGAAGTAAACACCACGTCGTTCTCGTTCTTTTGGGTCATATTCTGCCAGAAAGGTCTCGTAGAAGTGCACAACTGGATCACGGCCCTTGCCTTCATGGTAAAATCGGTGCAAAAGATCCTTCACATTAGCGACGGCCAACACCTCGGAGATGTCGTCCACAACCCACTCTAGCTGGGTTGGCAGGTCTCCAAGGGAGATGAACTTGAATAGATCGCGCAAAATACCGATGGTTCGAGGGATTAGGTTGAAAGCTAGCCTACGGTTGAAATCACCCTCGGTGCGGAAACGGGCAGCGAAGAGACCATAGGTGATCGTCTGCGAGTATAGGTCGGCGAAATCATCGTGGGTCAAACTGCCGATGAGGTGTTTTTGAAAAGCATCGTAAAAGCCTAAGATGTTTCCAGTGCCTCGGTCGACCTCCTCACGGAGCTCTTGGGCAATGACCGCTTCACGTAGAAACCGAGTCCGCTTGGCCAGCTCGATGGCCAGCGTTTTTGCCGTGAAGCGCCTGGGCAGGACGAATGAGAAAAATTGATCGAATAGCTTAAGTAGCTCATCCTCCTTCTCCACTGGTGGTACCTTACCCAACTGGTGCAACACCATAGGCCTGGCGGCCAACACCTTGTTCACCAGCTTTCCTTGACGGTAGAGCCGGAACTCGAAGAAGTTGGTCAGAATGACGTTGGGGAAAGTGCCTCGATAACGCCGCAGCTGTTCGCTCTGCTCGATGTCATTCAGGTCTTCCTCTCTCGGCTGTTTGGCCTCGATATAGCCCACGATCTTCTGTTTGCCATCCCACACCCGGAAGTCAGGGTTGCCTGCCTCCGTTTTCTTCGGCAGGGTAGTTACGTGGATATGCACTCTGTCGGTAGATTGTGCATAGGTCTTTAGAAGATCCTCCAGGCAGGAATAATAACTCTCCTCTCTGGCATCTCCTCTTTGAGCCACCTGGTGGATTTTTTGGAAATAGGGTTTTAACATAATATCGACATCACCTTCACAGTTTCCTAGACCTCTCCTTGAAGGAGATCCCCTGTCCCTCCAGCTCCTTCAACACCGGCTCGTAGATGTCGGGCAGGACCGGAATGTGCACGCCAGTGGCCTTGATCTCGCCGTGAAGGACCATCTTGGCGGCTATGGCGGCGGGCAGACTCACCGTGCGGGACATGGCCGAATCGCCATTGGGGACCCCGAAATCCACCAGGGTGGAGGTGATCATCTCCCTGGCGGGCAGCTCCGGGTAATCGGCGATGAACTCGTGATGCAGGATGATCATGTCCCGCTCACCTTTCTCGTAGGGCATCTTCTGCAAAAGCTTATTGGACAGGATGTCCAACGGTGAGCTGGTCTCCACGGGCAAAGGGTTGTCGCTCAGCAGGCCCAGCCACTCAAACCGGTCCAGGATCTCGGAGTCCTCGGCGATGTCCAGCTGCTTGGCCAGATCAGCCCGCAGATTGCCGGTGGGATTTTGGACGAAAGTCTCGGTGAACTGGGCGAAAGTCCGGCCGCCCAGCCCGGTTCTCTGCTCATCGTCCAGCAGGCCCAGATCCACGAACTTCTTCCAGGTCTCGCACCAGCCGGGATTGCGCAGGGTGCCCCGGTACATGGTCTTGGTGTCTTTAAGGCCGTAGGTGTCTATGTAGGGGATGGAGTTTCTGTTGGGATAGGCCACCAGCTTGCCCATGCCCTCGATCTCGATGATCCAGGTGTGCGTGAACAGATCCTCGGAGGGGACGACCACCTCCTGGCCATCATCCAGATAGCGGGCGTTGTTCTTGCCGGCCAGAACGACTCCCCGGGGGCTCCAGGAGAACTTGTATCCGAAGGGATTGGTGTTGGCCTCCGGGGCGGGGAGCCCACCGCAGTACGAGCGAAAGCTGACGATCTTGCCGCCGCGATTCTCCACTCCGTGGATGATCTTCATGGCCGACATGTGGTCGATGCCCGGGTCCAGGCCGATCTCGTTGAGGAACAGCAGGCCCTTTTCTTTGGCTTCTGCGTCGAAGCCCCGCATGGCATCACTGACGTAGGAAGTGGTGACCATAGGTTTATTCAGTTCCAGGCACAGTTTGGCCACCGTCGGGTGATAGGTCCAGGGCACCAGGCTGATGGCCAGATCGGCCTGGGAGATCAACTCCTTCAGCAGGTCTGTATCCTGGACCAGAAGAGTTTTGGCCTCACCCCTGGGGTGGCCGTCGATGAGCTTTTCGGCCTTGCTCACAGTGCGGGAGGCGACGATGACTTTGAAGTCTGGTTGATCCAGCAGATAGCGGACCAGGGGGCGTGTGACGAGTCCAGCGCCGAGAACGAGGATTGTTTTCATGGGTGAGCCTCCTTTGCATTATAAGATAATTTGGAGAAGTTCTGCCGATGTTCTGGAAAAGGGGTTAGGGGTTAGTGTATGATATTAGTTTCGTTTTGACCATTAGCTTGATAGTTAGAGTTATTATTCACGTCTCTTTAAGGATTTTATAAGCGCTTTCAGCATTTTCCCTGTTTCAACGATAGTGCTTTGCAATTTTCTATGATTCTTAGGTGCAAGATATTTTAAATCCCTGCATAACATAAGTTGAGTTTCCAATTCGCAGAGGGAACCATAGGCAACATATAGAGAGTAAATATATTGTTGAGTTGTCTTTCTTCCCCAACCCTCAGCGATATTGGAAGGGATCGAAATCGCTGACCTTCTTAATTGCTGGGTTAGGCTATAGCGTTCTTGCTTTGGAAATTCTTTTGTTGCCGTATAGATATCCAGACAGAGGTAATACGATTTTTGCCAAACTATCAACTCACGATAACTTTTTATCTTCCCGGCCATATGCTGCTTCATCCCAGATGCTGTTTTTGCCCAGGCCTTTCCCTAATCCCAAAACCCTTGAGGGTGGGAGAGGGGGGATGTGGAACCCCCAAACCCCTATTTCTCCACATACTCCTCCAAATACCGATATCTCTCCGTCAGCTTCCCATTATAAACGATGACCGCCTTCTTAATGGCTGGCGGGAGCTGACATTGCTCGAAAGCGACGGAGAAATCGGCCCCGACGATCTGAGGCACGTAAGACAGCAGGATCCTGCCGAACTCTCTGGAGGAATCCCGGGGAAGCTCCGTGGGCAGATTGGACACGGCCAGGATCACCGGTCCCTGCCCCTCGTATCCGTCCAGAATTTGTCCTGTGGCCGGCTCGTAGACATAGATGGGGTTGTCCGAATGGGTGGCCCGCACAGTGCACTCGATGCTCCCCTCGATATCACAACTGATATCCCCGATGATCCGCAGCCGGGGCTGGGTGCCCTGGCCGTAAAGGCGCTGAACATCACTTTTGGTCACCAGCCGTGGATACTGCTCATCCCAGTAGATGCAGTTCATCAAGACCGTCAGGTGAGGCAGGTAGGCGGCGAACTTGGAGCGGTATTTCTGCGGATGATCGTAGTAGTCCTGCAGGTCAAAATGATCGCCGGGATTGACCGGTTCCACCATGTGCTCCTCTTTGAACACCGCCATGTAGATGACGTCGGTGAAGTGCTCCGGTCCCTCCGCAATCTCGGCGATCTCCGAGGGGTCGATCTCCTGAAAAGGCAGCAGCTCGAAGATCTCCTGGGCTCCCCGGGAGACGTGTCCGTATCCGGCGAACCCGAAGATCATCGGGGTAAGGGATTGGGGAAGGCCCTTGGCGGCGAGTTTTCTGCCGGCCCTGGCGATCTTGGCCTTGGCCGTGGCCAGGTCCGGGTATTCTGCCGGCCGGCGGATCTTCTCGAAGGGATTGTGGATCCCCTCCCAGCTGAGGCGTTTTCCCAGGGCGGAGAGGGTCTCGATCATCCCGGCCAGGCCGGCGTGCCTGCCGAAGAAGATCAGCCTGCGCCCATCCGGATCGGTGATCGTCTCGTAGTCGATGAGCGTACAGCCCAGCTGCAATATCCTGTTCAGCATCTCCATATTGTAGGACTGGCCCTTGATGGTGTGGGAGAAGAAGATATAGACCTTATCGGACAACAGATCCTGGGCGGGTATCTCCTTGAGGCCGAAAATGACCGGGCATGCGGAAAGATCCTCGCTGATCTTAGCCCCCGCCTGAACGTATTCCTGCTCAGCGATGGCTCGGATGTTCGAGGGCTGCACCTGAACATCGATGGCATGATCTTCGGTAAGAGTGCGGACCTGCTCCGGGGTGAGGGGGGCGCGGCGCTCCAGCAGCTTTTCATCTTCATGACGAATTCCAATACAAGGGGTCATGCCGATTCCTTTATCTTAGGTGAGAATTGAGCTCAGCGATGATATCTCGTGCCGGGCCAGGCCAGTGAGATGTTCCCCAGATTTAGCAATAAGAACAGGGCCAATTCCTACAGGCGGCCTGGCCTTCTACGCAGCACAAACTGTGCTGCCGCCACCAGGGGTAGAAAGTAGAGCAGCTCCACGCCGATCAGCTTCAAGTTGCCCGGGTGGAGGAGGCTGGCCAGGAAGGCCCCGCTGGTGTTGGCTTTATAGACCGTCGGAAAGATCAGAATGGGCGAGATGATATATCTGCTGCTCAAGGGCCACAGAAGCTGTACACCATAGGGTGGACTTGTGTCTGCGATGAGACAGTCCAGCAGGACGTGGCCGAAGTAGAGCCCAAAGGTGATGCTGAATGATCTCAGTAACTTCCCTTTTCCCAGCCACAACCGGTAGAACACCACGGCGAGTCCTGCCAGGATGGCCAGTCCCAGGCTATGGCTGACCCCGTGATGGTAACGGTTGGGCAGCCCCACCAGCAGGCCGGGCAGGAAATCCAGGTCGGGCAGGTTGGCGCAGAACAGATAGAGCAGAACTATCTTCCACCGGCGAAGGGAAACCTCCCCCTCGGCGCCCAGATAGATCAGGTAGCCGGCCAGGGAATGTCCAACGGGCAACGGCAATTTGAGGATCTCCTCGCAGGTCTGGACAGCAGTTCTTTTCAGCACACCCTTGGTGGTGATGCAGCTCAGTTGGTTTGCCCCACCACCTGAACGACCACCTTGCGCTGCCGGGGCCCATCGAACTCGCAGAAGAAGACCGACTGCCAGGTGCCCAGGACCAGTCGTCCGTTCTCCACCGGGATGGTCTGGGCGCAGCCCACCAGGGAGGACTTGATGTGGGCGGCGGAGTTGCCCTCCATATGGGTGTAGTTATCCTGGAGGGGGATGATCTTGTTGAGCTCCGCCAGGATATCCCGGACCACGTTGGGATCGGCGTTCTCGTTGATGGTCACCCCCGCGGTGGTATGGGTGACGAAGACGTGGCAGATGCCCGTCTGCACTCCACTCTCCTGGACGGTTTGTTCCACCAGGTGGTCGATGTTGATCATCTGGGTATGGGAGCTGGTGGGCACGCTGAGCCGTTTGATCAGCACGGAGGTTCACCTCCCTCGTTTTTTGGTAGTCTATAAACTACATATTTTGGCACTATTTGTCAATAAGATAATGGTCTGTGAGAGGGATTTGGCGGTGCAGGGTGGGACACAAGTGAGGAAGATAACTTCTCGGAGTTGCCGACGTAGCTATATCCAAGTCTTGAGATGAAAAAGATAGGGGCGCTGCGATTTTTTTCTTGACAAAATAGGTGGGTTGTGGTAGAATGTGGCTAAGCCGCATAGGTGATATGAGAGGATTTTTTCCGTTATCAATTCCCGCGCACCTCACAACCTCACAAAGGAGGAGCCTTATGGTCGTTCGTCCGCTAAGGATGGCCATTTTGGCCCTGGCGCTGGTTTTTGCTTTTGCGCTGACGTCATGGGCCGATGTTGATGTGAACCCCTGGTCCAAGATGGGTGGCGTTCTTCAGGTGCAACTGAATGCCAAGATGAGACACCTGGAGGATCCCGCATCCAGGAGGTTGGAGATGATGAGCCGGTCCAGGATGGGAGTGGACGCCTCCAATCCTCACAGACAGAAGGTCTATTTGCATTTTGAAAGCTATCCAACCGGCTCACAGCTGGCAGAATTGAGGGATTTGGACGTGCCTGAGCTTTCCCCTCCGATTCTTTGAGGAATCACAAAAGGGGTCGAGGGTTGTTCCCTCGGCCCCTTTTCTTTTAGTCCCCCCGCTTTTTGTCATTTGGCCGACTTTTGCTCAGCTTATGCCGAGCCCGTCTTAACGGCGGGAGCCTTGAAAACCTTGCTGGTGAACAGCTCGATGAAGAATCCCCAGATGGCCCCGGCGATCATCAGCAAGAAGAAATCTTGCGAACTCCCCTGTCCCCATGCCGGAATGGCCATCATTAGAGATATGAGCAGTCCCCAGAAGATTCCGTGGACAGCCCAGGGCAATCTGAGACTGCTGGTGCCGATACAGAAGCCGATGAGAGCGCGGTTAAGGATGGTGACGATTACCATCCAGGTGGGGTAGTAAGGGATCGATCCTCGGCCCAGCAGATAGCAGAGGATTCCGGAGATGATACCCAGGACCGTGGCCCAGAAGCCCCGCTTACCACTGATCAATTCACTCACCTCCTCATTGGGGGTAACAACGGTGATATGGCTCAGGCTTCATCAGCGGGTCTCGTATCTGAAGACTTCTCCTGTCCGCACCGGTCCAGCCAATCCAGAGCTGTTTCCCGCAGGATCTTGATGTTGGCTCTTTGGGCGATCTCCATGGCCTTTTGCAGATGATCCCGGGCCTCGGAGAAATTGCCATTCATCCAGTAGATCTGGCCGAAGCGAAGCTGAGCTGTGCCAATGGCGCCGTCGGCGGCGATCTTCTCGGCCTGGTCGAGAGCGCTCTGGCACGCCTTGAGGGCCTCGTTGTATTTGCTGCGACAGGCCAGAAGGAGACCGATACTGGCCTGAACGTGGGAGATCGAGTAGTCGTCACCGGCCTCCCTTAGCGTTTTCAGGGAGGTCTGCAGATGCTCCTCTGCCTCGTCCAGATAACCTTCCTCCACCAGGATATCTCCCAGCAGATTCAGGATTTTTCCCAGAGCTTGCTGATTATCCTCTTTTTGGGCCGAGTGTCTGCCGCGTTCCAGGTTATCCCTGGCCTCCGACAGCTTGCCCAGGAAGTTCTGCTGTACGGCCACGTTGAGGTACTCATCGCTGAGGTTCTTCAATCCGTACATCTGCCTGAGCCTCAGGCTCTGCTGGTATGCCTCCAGGGCCTTCTGATAGTCGGAGAGAAGCCAGTCGTACATCTTCCCCAGAGCGGAGAAGGTGTCGGCCTGCCGGGTGAAATTCTGGTCCTCCTTAAAGAGAGCGATAGCTTCCTGATAGGCCTCCGCGGCGATGTCATAGAGACCATCGTCTCGAAACTGCTCGGCTTTTTGCAGAGCTTTTTCTCCCTGTCTGGTCAACTTGGCATTCTTCATGGTTAGTTGGGTGAGAGGAAAAAGGATTAGATCTCTGTGGTCACATTCTATCTTAACGTTTTTCAGTGGATTTGGCAACAAAAAAATAGGTCATCAGCAGATATTTGTAGATTCGGATCCTTGATCCGCTTTTCCTGTCATGCCTGCGTATGCAGGCATCTCCGAAAGCAGAACAAGTGAAGGATACGGCCAATGCGGAGATTCCGGCTCCCCGCCTTCGCGGGGACAGGCTTCGCCGGAATGACAAAAGAGAGGTTCTCACAACTCGCTTAACTCTCTAAACTCTCCAAACTCTCTGAACTTTTTCACCAGCATCCAGGATTCAGCATCAAGGATCCAGGATCGGTCTTTCTTTTCAGCTCAAACGTCTGGGTATCCAAAAGGTCTCGGTGCCATGAGAATGGAGAAAATTCTGGTTGACCTGGGCGGAGCCGGGTGTTAAATTAGGAGCAAATGTCAACATCACAGCCATTTCTAAAGAGGGGAGAATCTTGAGATCCTTTTGGCGCTGGCCTGCGTTGTTCTGCTGCCTGTTTTTCCTGGCCGTTGAGGTCCTGGCCGAGGAGCCGGACCGGATCCGGTTCATGCCCGTGGACCAGGTGAAAGCCGGGATGGTGGGTGTGGGAAAAACAGTTTTCTCCGGCACCCAGATTGAGGAGTTTCAGGTAGAGATCCTGGGCGTTCTGAAGAAAGCCCGTCCCCACGGGGACATCATCCTGGCTAAAGTCAGCGGTGGTCCTCTGGCCCAGACGGGCGTGATCAAGGGGATGAGCGGCAGTCCCGTCTATATAGAGGGCAAGCTCATCGGAGCCGTGGCGTATGCTTGGTCCTTTTCCACTCAGCCCATCTGCGGCATCGCTCCCATCATGGAAATGCTGGATCTATGGCATCAGATGGAGATTGGGCAACGGGAGAGAGGTAAAAGCCTCGAGGGTCTCCCTGAGGCCGGGGAGCTGGGGTTGGGGGTTGAGGAGGTGTTGCTTCGCGGAGATTTCTGGCAGGATTCCCTCCAGCTGGCCGCGGCGCGGGGTCCTGCGCTGGTGCCTCTGGAAACGCCGGTGATGCTCTCCGGATTCGACGAGCGGGTGGTAGCGCAGATGGCCCCCGTTTTCCAGAAATTCGGTCTTATTCCCATCCAGGCCGGCTCGGCGACGGATGAGGAGCTGGAAGTTCCCTTTGAACCGGGAGCTTCCCTGGCTGTGCAACTGGTACGCGGAGACGCCATCATCAGCGCCGTCGGTACCCTGACCCATCGAGAAGGTGACAGGATCATTGGTTTTGGGCACCCCATGTTCTTAGCTGGAGGTGTGGACTTTCCCATGTCCGGGGCCTATGTCCACTCCGTGCTGCCCAGCCAGGTGAGCTCCTTCAAGCTGGCCTCGGCCACCAGGCAGATGGGATCTCTTCGCCAGGATGGGCGAGCTGGCGTCGCCGGGATCATCGGGCAGGAGCCCCGCATGCTTCCCATTGATCTGGAGATCCGCTACCAGGATGAGGCCGAGCCAGAGACCTTCTTTTTCGAGATCATCGACAACAAGTTTTTCTCCCCCAACCTGGTGGTCTGGACGACGCTCAACGCCCTGCTTGTCAGCGGTAAGTCAATGGGCGATGCCACCATGGAGTTGGATGCCCGCATCGTAATCCGCGGACATCCCGACCTGCGGCTGAGAAACATATACACCGGCGCGATGCCACAGGCCATCCTGTCAAAAGAGCTTGGCGAGATCATCGCCCTTTTGCAGCAGAACAAGCTGGAAGGGGCTTCACTGCAGAGGCTTTCCCTGAACATATCGGTGGAAAACCGCCGCAGAAGGGCGCTTATCTCCAGTGCTCGGGCCGGCAAGCAGATTGTCCGGCCCGGGGAAGAGGTCCCGGTGACGGTTTTCCTGGAACCCTACCGGGGGGAGGAGCGAACCCTGAGCATCACCATCCGGGTGCCCGATGACGCGCCCGAGGGGAGGCTGGTTCTGCAGATCAGCGACGCCGCCTTCAGCACAAAGTGGGAACAAAATCGGGCTCCCCATAGGTTTAAATTTAATAATCTGAGCCAGCTTTTGGACATGCTGGGAGAACTGGAGAGAAACGACCAGTTGATCGTGAAGCTGGTCACGGCCCGCAGCGGTGTGGTCATCAAGGGTCAGGAACTTCCCTCGCTGCCGCCATCTGCGCTGGCGGTTCTGCGCGGCTCTCAAAAGAGCGGTGAGGGAGGGATGACCCACGAGCTGGTGCTGGCGCAGAAAATTCTGCCCACCGATTATGTCCTCTCCGGCCATATCGCGCTGCCGCTGACCGTAAGGCGCTGAAAATACTGGATTATAGTTCTGAGAGTTAAGAGAGTTAAGGGAATGCGGAGCTGGGAACTGGGAGCTCGGAGCTTTTTGAACTCGGAGCTGGGAACGCGGAGTGCGGAGCTCCCCCCCCCCCCACTCCATCCCAGATATTATTGTTTTTGCTTTTCAGTTCCGCGTTCCGAGTTCCGCGTTCCACGCTCGGTGGGGTGGAAGTGTGGAAGGGGGAGGTTTCCCCCTCGCTTCAGCCAGCGTGCCCTGGGGCCACTGTGGGATTTTTCCGCCAGGAACTCTCAGTAATAGTGAAC
>DAOVRJ010000284.1 GCA_030628225.1 Candidatus Zixiibacteriota bacterium
CATTTTGCATTGGGGGCCACATCAGAGGGTATACAGGCATCCCTTTTAATTGAGTCGTTCACTATTACTGAGAGCTCCCGGCAGAAAAATCTTACAGTGGCCCCAGGGCACGCCGGCTGCAGCGAGGGGGAAACTTCCCCCTCCCAACCTCACCCCACCGAGCGTGGAGTTCGGAACTCGGAACGCGGAGCAAAAAAAATCACAATTAGGAAAAAAGGGTGGGGGGTGGCACTCCGAGCTCCGCACTCCCAGCTCCGAGCTCAAAAAGCTCTCTAAACTCTCAGACCTTTCTCAACGGATAGGTATATCCGCCCTGCACGGCCTCCTTCTTATTCAGGTAATTCGTGATATGCTGGCCGCAGTTGCTGCCGATGTGATTCTCCGCCAATTCGCCGATGCTCAGGATCACCTCATAGCCCGCCGCCCTCAGGGTCTCTACGATCTCATACCTTTCCATATCTGGTATCACCTGGGACGAGATGCCATGCTTGCGGGCGCTGTAAGTGGGATTGACCGGGGTGATCTTGACCAGAAATATGTCCGGGTCAAAATGACGCAAAAGAAGATCCCCGTCGACGGGCATCCCCTCGGCCAGGGCAAAATTGAGGGTTATCTTCCTTTCCCCTTTCCGGTAGAACTCCCCTCCATATTCCGCTATCTCTCCCAAACTCCACTTTTTAGCCGGAATCATCCAGTCTCTCAACCGAGCGTCGGTAGTGTGTATGGAAAACTGAAGCTGGAATCGTTCCCGGTATGTTCTCCGCTTTATGTCCAATAGCCTTTCAAAAAATTTCTCCGATCCCCGGGGAGCGATGGTGGAGATTGTCGGCAATAGACCGGGAGCATCGTACAATGCGGGAAGCTCCTGGAGAACATCGAGCACATGCTGATTGAATGCCGGCTCTCCCATGCGGGCGAATTGGATCTTGAACTTGCCGACGGGGACCTTTCTGTCCGGGAAACGACGGCTGACCAGATAATCGATCTGAGCGATGATATCATCCCGGGACAGCTTTCCCCGATAATACTCTCCGGCATCGCACATGGGGCAACCCACGGGACAGCCATACAGGCTAGATACAATTATCACCCATTTTTTCTCTCGCGGAATCGGAGGCTGCACCGATTCGACGAACTCGATGAGCTTGCCATCCTCCAGCTCGGCGATATAAACAACGGCGATGTCCTCACGACCAGTTCTGGCAATGACCTTCACGCGTTCCCGCTCCCAATATGCCGGTGGATGCTCATGGCCGTTCTTACCCCATCTCCCACACAAATGGCCGTCTGCCGATACATCCCATTGTGCACATCTCCAACCATGTGAAGCTTGTTCGCCTCGACCAGGGCTTTCATCTTCCTCTCCAACTCGCCTCCCAGAAAATCGAGGCACGGATCTCTGCCGACGGCGACGACCAGGTAGTCTGCAGAAATCCGCTCAAAATTCCGCCCATCGCCACGGACGCAGGTCAAGAGCAGCTTATCGCTCTCCCAATCTATCTGGCGAACATTCACATTCTGCAAGCAGGAGATGTTCGCGGATTTCAGACATCTCTCCCCAAGCAGGGGGATGCACCCGGGTCGCTCACTCCTGTTCAGGATGATGATCTCGTTCTTTGACGACAGGCTGAGAGCGTAATCGAAGGCGGCATCGCCGGCACCTATGATGGCGATTTTTTTATCCGCGATCCCCAGAATGGGTAAAATATCATAAAACACTCGATCTCTGACTTCAGCAGATATGGCCAGCGAAGAGATCATTCTCGGCTGCGTGCCCGTGGCGATCACCACGATGGCCGAGGTGATCGTTCCCCGGCTCGTCTCTAGCAGAAACGCTCCGCGCTCATATTCCAGGCGCTGAACTTTTTCCAGGCGGACTTTGACACCGGCATTTTCCAGCTGTTCTCTGAAAAGTCCGGCCAGCTCCGATCCCTTTATCCCATCGGGAAAACCGGGGTAGTTCTCCACTAAAAAAGCATTCCTCAACAGACCGCCGATCTCCTCTTTCTCCAAGACCGTCGGCTCGATATGATAGCGCCTCAACTGAATCGCCGTGGCGATCCCCGACGGCCCGGCACCGATGATGACCACATCTTTCCTGTCCACCTTGCCGACCTCCCCGGGTCTGCGCACCTTTTTCGGTCACGGCCCTGCCGACACCGGAAGCATTATGGTAGACGAAGTACCACCGCCACGGCCACTCCGTCGGATAATGGAACTGGCCTCACGCCGGCTTTTCGTCCCGCCACCTCTGCCCTGTCCACGCTGCTGCTGGCCAGATACGCCATCCACCAGCCCAGGGCCGACTGGGAGAAATAGTGGGCATCGTCGTTGATCCGGGAGAGGCCGCAGAGGGTGGAAGCTGAATACCACAGAAACTTCAAATATCGGTTGTCTGCCATCTTGGCGGCGGATAGAAAGGGGATGGCCCCCACGAAGCTGTGCCCGCTGACCCCGTTGTCATCTTCAAAAGGCCGCCAGTGAAAGTCGTCCTCCACGGGTCTCGAGCCTCCCAGAGCTCTCTGCAGGAACAGCACCGGCGGAGCGCCCACCAAGAACGTGCGCAGCGACCGGCCGGCCCACAGGCCGGCGGTTGCGCCAACACTGGTATGATCCGTCAATTCCCCCAGGATGAAGACGCCCAGATAGACGGGCAAGGCGATCCGTCCATTCCCCAGCGGCTTTATCATCCCGGAGAAATCTTCGGTGGCCTCGCTCCTCAGGGACTCCCGGTACCAATCCTGGATCCGGCCATCCGCAGAGGTATTGGCCAGTATCCCGGCAACTCCCAGCCCGATGGCCAGCTTTCCCAGATTTACGCCGGAATAGAAATTCCTGTGGTCGGCCAGCACATCCTTCATCAGCCAGCCGGCCGGCTCCTCCCCCTCAGCCCA
>DAOVRJ010000077.1 GCA_030628225.1 Candidatus Zixiibacteriota bacterium
AGGCTGCATATCAGGACTCTCTTCCACCAGCTACAGTCCCAAATCCCGGTCGATCGACTGCATGGCCTGCAGAGTCATCTGGATAAACGAGTCTAAACTCAGTCCCAATCTCTGGCAGGATTTGATCTGCTCCCTGTCGGCCCCGGCGGCGAACCTTTTTTCCTTGAAGCGATTGAGGACAAATTGGACATCCACCTCTTGCAGCCTTTTGCTGGGATGCATCAGTGTGGCGGCCACGATCAAGCCGGTTAGGGGATCGACGGCGTAGAGAGCCTTATCCAGATTGGTCCTGGCCTCCTGATGGCCGGGGTGTGCTTTGATGGCATCGATGATCCGGCCGTCGACACCCAGGTCTTCCAAAATCTCAGCGGTCACCAGACCATGACGGGGAAAATCATCCACCGTTTGGTCGTAGTCCAAATCATGCAGCAGGCCCGTCAACCCCCAGAGCTCTTTGTCCTCGCCGAAGTGCCCGGCCAGCCTGCGCATCACCGCCTCGGTAGCCAGCATATGCTTGACCAGATTCTTGTTCTTCACCCGGGATCTAACCAGATCCATCGCCTCAGCGCGGTCCATGAACGCACTCCAGTAAATCTGTGAAAACCCATATAAAAAGGTAGTCACCGCGAAGGCAAACTACCCCAGTGGCCCTCAATACAGAAAGGCTCAATCCCTGCTGCTTTTCATCAACATCTTGGAATATCTGCCCAAATTCTCCAGCACTTTACCAGCTCCCTTGACCACACAGGTCAGGGGGTCGTCCACAATATTGACCGGCAGGTTAATCTCCTGACGAAGACGAGTGTCCAGCCCCCTGAGCAGAGAGCCTCCGCCGGTCATGACGATCCCCCGATCCAGGATGTCTGAGGCCAGCTCTGGAGGGGTTCTCTCCAGGGCCTGCTTGACGGCCTCGACCACGGTGTTATTGACCTCGTTGAGAGCCTCTCGAATCTCCACCGAGCTGATCTTCAATGTCCTGGGGATACCGGCCACCAAGTCACGGCCCTTCACCTCCATCTCCTCCTCCTGATCAAGAGGATAGGCCGAGCCTATTTTGATCTTGATCACCTCCGCCGTCTGGTCGCCCACCAGAAGATTATAGTTCTTCTTCAGGTGCTGAACTATGGCCGCATCCATCTTGTCTCCACCTACGCGGATGGAAGTGTTGTTCACAATTCCGGAGAGGGCGATGACCGCGATCTCCGAGGTCCCGCCACCTACGTCGATGACCATGTTGCCCGAGGGCTCCTCCACGGGCAACCCCATCCCGATGGCCGCAGCCATGGGCTCGGCGATGAGAAAAACCTCCCGGGCTCCGGCGTGCTCAGCGGAGTCGCGCACGGCTCTCTTCTCCACCTCGGTGATGCCCGAGGGCACGCAGATGACCACCCGGGGACGAACCAAAAACCGATATTTGAGAACCCGCCTGATAAATTCCCGGAGCATCTCCTCGGTGACCTCAAAATCGGCGATCACCCCATCCTTCATGGGACGGATGGCCAGGATATCCCTAGGCGTCCTGCCCAACATCTGTTTGGCCTCATTGCCTATGGCCAGAACGCGACGGGTGGACCGATCCAGGGCCACAACGGAAGGCTCGTTTTCCAGGATACCCCGGCCTCTCACGTACACCAGGGTGTTGGCGGTGCCCAAATCGATGCCGATATCGTTGGACAAAAAACCAAACAACGGCACTCAAACCTCCTCTGTCCCCAATGAGCCTCTTCTCAGCGGAGTCATCTCCCGGTATTTATACAGTATTAAAGTCGAATCCAAATTAATACAAATGTCCTTCCTAGTCAATCATTTTTTCAAAAAAGAACCGCCCCAATCAGCCCTGGCCAGCCACGATCAGGTCAAATCCTCTCGACAGGCCCTCTCAGAACCCCGACAGACCTCCAACACCAGATCCGGTACCAGCTCATTGGCCATCATGTCCTCGAAGGTCTCTCTCCTCTTGATCACGGCATATCGATCTCCGGAAACGAGCACCTCGGCAGGGCGAGGACGGCCATTGTAGTTCGAGGACATAGAAATAGCGTAAGCTCCCGTATTCATCACCGCCAGCATCTCCCCCAGCCGGGGCCGGGCTATTTCCAGTCCCTGGGCCAGAAAATCCGCGGACTCGCAGATGGGCCCTACCACATCGGCCAGGATACTGGGGGCCTTCCTCCGGCGCAGGGGCCAAATCTGGTGATAGGCTCTATAAAGGCTGGGACGCAACAGATCGTTCATCCCCGTATCTACCACCAAGAAATTTTTGGCGCCCGCGTTCTTCAGGTACAGAACCTTTGTCACCAAGGTGCCGGCAGATCCCACCAGAACACGTCCCGGCTCGATAATCACCTTACAGCCCGATCTCCGGATACCATCCCTCATAGCCGCCAGCCACTGCTCCGGGGTAAGTGTCTCCTCCCCGTCGTAGGAGATGCCCAACCCACCACCCACATCCAGCTCGTCAATCGGGATGCCCTGGCCGCGCAGTTTCTGCACCAGGGGCACCACCTTTGCCAGCGCCTCCACGTAAGGTTCGGTCGATGTGATCTGTGAGCCCAGGTGGAAGTGCAGGCCGGTCACCTGGATCCCGGACAAAGAGACGGCATGCTGGTATGCCGGAAGGATTTCGGCCAGATCCAGGCCAAACTTGCTTCCTTTGCTGCCGGTGGCCACATAGGGATGCGTATCTGTCTTTACGCCAGGGTTGACCCGCAGGGCAATTCTGGCCTTGGTCCCCAATTTCTGGGCCGTTCGGTCCACCAACTCCAACTCCGGCATCGACTCTATGTTCAGCAGGCGTACGTTGGCATTGATGGCAAAGCGGATCTCCTGCTCGGTTTTGCCCACTCCGGCAAAGACGATTCGCTCCGCTGGAAATCCGATCTTCAGGGCACGATACAGCTCACCACCGGAGACCACATCGGCCCCACAACCCAAAGAGACCAGGATCTTACAGAGAGCCAAGCTGGCGTTGGCCTTTAGCGCATAGCAGATGAGCCCTCCTGGCAAAGGCTCCAGGGCCTTTTGGAGTTGTTCATAAGCCTCCCTGAGCAGGCTGCCGCTATAGACGTAACAGGGCGTGCCCACCTCCGCTGCCACCGTGGCCAGATCCACATCTTCACAGAACAGACTCCCCTGGCGATAGTCAAAACCGGCCATTAGTTTTTCCTCCGTGAGTTCCTCGATAAGCGCCAGACATCAGATCTCTCAACGACCGAGCATGATGTCCACCCCGGCCGTCTCCCAACGAGAGCGAACCCTCACCGTATCCTGACCGACCCAGAAGGGCTCGGCGGGAACAAAGGGCATGGGACATCCGAAGCTGAATCGGCTATTCCCGTCCATGTCCAGATATGCGCTGAGCAAGTAACGCCCGGGGAGTAAATCAGCCAAGCTATACTCTCCCTCCCCGGTCTTCACAAGGTTCTCCCGGCCAATTTCGCCCAGCTCATGGGCCCGAATGAAAGCCATCACCGAATCGGGAATTCCCGGTCGCTGGATTTCTCCGCAGATGGAGCCCGGTCTCTCGGCCTCCACGGTCTGAAACCAGGTGACCAAAACGGTATCTCCCATATCGTTTCCGGACAGATCCCTCACGCCAGCGGCGTCGATAAAGACACTGTAGACCCGCCCACTTTCCAGGCCTTTATCGGGTGCAAAGGCCATTGCGGCGCCGTGAGACCAGCGAAACTGGCCTGCCAGGGCGCCGTGCGCCGAATCGGACAGGACGAAGGATGTCTCCGCCGAGATGGGCTCCACAGCCTCGCTGAAGGCCAGGAAGATGATCGCATCCCGGGAGATGATCTGAGCTGAGTCCGGGGGCCAGAAGCTGATCAGCTCGGGGCCCGTGGTGTCCGGCAGGCCATTGCCCAGAAATTCCCCTTCCACACCCGGCTGGACCAGCCGGTTTCCAGCGGGATCTCTCAGTCCCGACAGGGAAATCAGATATTGCCCTCTCTCCTCCTGGACCGCTGTGCTCAGGGTCACCCGGTCTCTGGACCCGCGGGTGAAACCGACGGCCCTTATCTCCAGAGCCGGGCATCTTTCTGCCGGCGAGATGATACCATAGCAAGCCTGGCTGACGGCCATTGCGCTGTCCAATGGTTCGTCGAAATACAGGATCACCTCGCTGTTATGGGGAACTTCGATGCCTTTCAAGGAGGGGCCGGTGGTATCCAGATAAGCCAGGCGCAGGGGCGGTATCTCAACAGAGAGCCGGTCTTCAGACAGAAGCGCGTCACCACTGGGAATGGCCAGAAGTTCGTCATCCACCTCAAATTTCCTGTTGTCGTTGAGATCCTCGACGGCGAAAAGACGATACTGGCCCTGTCCCAGATAGCCAAATTGAAACCGGCCCTGTTCATCTGTCTGGGTGATATAATCGGGAGCATGAATGGCGGGATCGGGCTGAAAATCACCGGTCAGCTGGTAAGCCCATAGATCAACACCCATTCGAGGAGAAATACCCTGGTACACCCGGCCGAGGATAGAACCGCGATCGATACTTTTACCCGTGCAGAAGGCAAAGGAGTATGAGCTCGCCATATGATTGTTTCTCAAGTCTTTACATCCAACACCTAAAGTAATTACGTACGTCTTGTCCAATTGAAGGCCCTCTGCCAGCATCACCTTGATCTCTCGGCCTTTCCATTTGATCCTGGGGGGCTCTTTAGGGGCGGGAGAGATAAAAAGAGCATCGGCCACGGATAATTTTTCCATGGTCTTGCTGAAGGTAACGGTTATCTCTTGGTCCAGGGATAGATGCGTGGCCCCGGATTGAGGAAGGTGGTTCACCACCTGCGGAGAGGTTCGGTCCACTGGCCCACCGGGCGGAGGCTCCCTGTGGGCACACTGCTGGATCAGCAGCACCCCGAGAAGAAAGGGAAGAATCCTGAAAAAAAGGTGTCCTCTCTCAGGGTTTGGATCGATCCAATTTATCTTTGATCGTCTCATCATCGGGGTTCAGCTCCAGCGCATTTTCCCACTGCCGGATAGCCTCAGCCTGCCTCCCCTGCTGAAAATAAACGTCTCCAAGGTGATCGTGCATGACCGGCTCATCCGTGCACCCGGCGATTGCCTTGGCCAGATGTTCCTCAGCCTGAGAAAGTTTGCCCAGGCGAAAGCATACCCAGCCCAGGCTGTCCAGATAGACAGCATTCTGGGGGTCGATCTTCAGGGCTTTCTCGATGAGCTTCTGAGCCTCTTCCAGACGCAGGCCTTTATCCGCCAACATATATCCCAGATAGTTCAGGGCCCAATGGTCATCGGGCTCAAGGGCCAGCAAACGCTGGAATAGGTCCACCGCCTTCTCGAAAAAATCAGCCCGCTCACAGCCGGCGGCCAGATCCCTGATGATGCTCCTGTCGTCGGGGTCCAGAGATAAAGCTTTCTCCAAAACCTCCACGGCTTCCTGATACATGGACTGGCGCATATAGGTGACCCCCAGCAGGTGGTAAAGATCCGGCTCCTCGGACAGGGAAAGAACTGCTCGCTGCAAAAGCTCCGTGGCTCGCGAATATTCCTCATTTTTCAGTAACACCATGCCCAGACTCAGCCAGCTTTCGGCCACCATCTCATCCACAGCGATGGCTTCCTGAAACTGATCAATGGCTCCATCATAATCCTCCTTCCGGGCCAGAACACGACCCAACGAAAGGGGGATGCTGGGGTCATCGGGAGCCAACTGCCGCAGAGTTTGCAAAACCTTCTGCGCCTCATCCAGACGATCACAATTAAAAAGAAGCATTGCCAGGCGTTTCCTGGCAAAGAGATTATCGGGATCGCGCCTGATGATCTCCTGAAATTGGGCTATAGCCTCTTCATGCCGGGACAGCTTCACCAGAAGGGCGGCCAGACTGATCCGCAAACGTGACTTGTCGGGCAACAGAATTATGGCATCCTGATACACAGAGATGGCCTTCTCGGGTTCGCCCATGGCCTCATACACCTTAGCAAGGCCCAGGTGAGCCTCCGCCAAGTACCCCTTTGATGCCAGGGCTCGTCTGTACTCCCCTTCGGCCTTCTCCAATTTCCCCATGCCGGCCAGCAGGGAGGCCCGGCGAAGGTATATCTCCTCGGGATGGGAGACCAGCTCGATCAACTGGTCGTACTGTTCCAAGGCCTTTTTGGGTCTACCTTGCCACTGATAGATGACGGCCAGGCTGTGATGGGCGCGGATATTTAAAGGGTCAAGCTTCAGGACCCGGTCATATGCCTTTTGGGCCTGGTCCAATCGTTTTAGATGGCTACAACAATCGCCCAGAAACATGTGCAGGGGCACGGATGAGGGGTCAATCTCTATGGTCTCTTCCATCAAGACCGTGGCCTCCGGCCAGCGCCCAAGTTTGCCGTATGCCTCAGCCATTGCCAGACGGACGTCCACGGACAGAGAGTCAAGCTGCAGAGCTTTCCGGTATTCGACCAGGGCTGCCTCTGAAAAGCCCTGAAGCTCCATCAGGTCGCCATTGACGAAGTGCCAGTAAGCCTGTGGGGGAACAGATCGCGGGGAGAGAGACTGTTTGCCCGTGGAGGCACAGCCCGCCATCAGCAGAAAAAGCAGTACTGCCCTGAGTATTCTGGACAGACGATCAGATCCCATCTCAAATCCTCCCTGGGCGCACATCAAAGTTAAACTAATACTTAAGCCCCGGTAAAAGCAAGGAAAAAAGAAAAAAGCCCACCCGGCCGTCTCCAGCCGGATGGGCTCAGCAGATGCCCCATCTTCCCGACGAGGTAAATCGCATTAACGATACCTGGCCTTGATCTTCCCCCAGGTGGCCTGGTCCACGCCGGTGGCCCCGGCGAAAACACTTATCGGCCCGTAGAAGACCTCCCCTCCCTGCATATCCACCTGGCGAAGCTTGTAGTAGTGAGTGTTGTCTAAAATGATGTTCTCATCGCGATAGAGATAGTCGTGAGGCTCCAATGAGGAACCATGTCCGGAAACCAACTCCGAGATAGGCTGATACTCTCCATCTTCCGTCAGTGCCCGCCACACGTAAAAGCCCAGGTTGTTAACCTCAACCTCCGTTCGCCAGCGCAGCACGATGACTCCCGAAGTGAAGGATCCCGTGAAAGAGGAGAGACCCACGGGCAATGAGGAGTCGGTGTTCTTATAGCCGGGGGTGCCCCAATCCCCATCACCATAAGATGCGATACCCTCTATGGCCCAGCGGGTGCCATCGTTGTTGTCTCCCGGTGGACCCAGCCAGCCCATGGAGGCGCCGGTGGGATCGGGCCAGATAGGCCCTCCGTCGTAGTTTATTCGGTCGATCTCCAGACCTCCCTCCTCCAGGACGATCTCGTCGTCGCTGTTGGACAGGGTGAAACCGGAGTACTCGTAATCACACTGATAGCCGCCATTGGTGGCCAGATCAGCGTTGTTGCCCAGAACCAGATACCCTTTCGCGGGCACCAACAGAGGTGCGCCGTTATCGATGGTGTGAACGTTGGCCGCGTCATCCCGGATCACCCAGCCGTTGATGTCGATATCCGAAGTGGTGTTGTTGTAAAGCTCAAACCACTCTCCCTGCGAATCGCCCACAGCTGCCGGGTCCTGCATCAGCTCATTGATGATCAGGTCCCCGGGACTGGCGGCCAAAACGGCGACAGTGCTCAGCCCCAAGCCAAAGACCGCCAAGATGCCGATCATGGTTCTCATGCTTTGACTCCTTTCTCCTCAAAGAGTGGTCGATATTATTCGTTTGCAGTCATGTACCCATGGCTCTCACCTCCCGGGAAGATGGTGGTGTTCTCCCATCAATCAAGATACGTGCCAACCCATAGATGAGAAAAAATCTCCTGCGGAATTGCTGTAACCTTTTTTCCTCTTGACGTTATCTTTTGCAATTGGCAAAAATCCCCGCCGGGATACAGCCGGCATCTTTCCCCCAACTTGCCCATCCTTTCTTCTCCTTTAAGACAACCAATTTTGCTATCTCAGGTTGCCATTGCTTCCGGCGTTCCCCCCCTGGTGACTCCTCCGGTTGCAATTCCCAGCAACATAACCTCCGCGGGCCCACATCATAAAAAAAGCCGCCGCCACATCTCGTGGCGACGGCATGAGATAAACGAAATCCGATCAGAAGACCCTACACATCATAGTACAAACTGATCTCGTAGGGATGAGGCCTCTGGCGAACTTCATGCACTTCCCGCATCTTCTCCTCAATCCAGGTCTGCAATAGATCATCGCTAAAAACATCGCCCTGCATCAAGAACTTATGGTCCTGGCTCAGAGCTTCCAGGGCCTCTTTGAGGGAGGTGGGCAGGCGCTTAATTCTGGCCGCTTCCTCGGGGCCCAGCTTAAATATGTCCACCTCGAAGGGCCCAAAACCCGCCTCCTGAGGATCGATCCGGCGCTTGATCCCATCCAGACCGGCTAACAGCATGGCCGACATGGCCAGGTAGGGGTTGCAGGTGGCATCGGGAGGGCGAAACTCGATGCGCTTCTGGCCGGGTTTGATGGCATATTTGGGCACGCGGATGGCCGCGCTTCTGTTGCCGGCGGCGAAGAACAGGTTAGTAGGAGCCTCGAATCCGGGGACCAACCGCTTGAAGGAATTGGTGCTGGGGTTGGTGAAGGCCAACAGGGCCGGGCCGTGGGTCAACAGACCGCCGACATAGTACATGGCCAGCTTGCTCAATCCAGCGTACCCTCTGGCATTATAAAAGAGCGGTTTCTTGCCTAAAAAAAGGTGCTGGTGGAAATGCATGCCGCTGCCGGCCTCATTGTACAGTGGCTTGGGCATGAAAGTCACCGTGCGGTTGTGCTGCCGGGCCGTCATCTTGACCATGTATTTGATCAGCTGGGTCTTGTCACCAGCATTGGTCAGGGTATCCATGAAAATCTCGATCTCCGACTGCCCGGGCCCGCCCACCTCGTGATGGTGATAGCGAACCTTAACCCCGCACTCTTCAATGCATCTGACCATCTCGGAGCGCACGTTATAGAGGACATCCAGAGGCGGGATGGCGTGATATCCACCCTGAGGCGGGATCTTGTGCCCCAGGTTCGGACCCTCCTCCGAGCCCGTGTTCCAATCGGCCTCCTCGGAGTCGATAACATATGAGGACAGGTTGATATCGTTCTGGTAGGCCACCCTGTCGAAGATGTACCACTCGAACTCCGGACCCCACAGGCTGCGATCGGCTATCTTGCTCCGGCGCAGATAGGCCTCGGCTCTCTGGGCCATGTGTCGTGGATCTCGACTGTAGGGAGCCTTTGTGTCGGCCTCATGGGCGTTGCAGATAAAGCTCAGCGTGGGCTGATCCCAAAATGGATCCATAAAACCTGTCCCCAGATCAGGGATCAGGACCATGTCCCCGCTCTCCAGTTTCCTGAATCCGGGTGTCCTCGATGCGTCGAAGCCAACGCCCCCGGTGAAGATATCCTCCTCAAAACCGCTCCGCGGTATGGTCACGTGGTGCCATCGTCCGAACAGATCGGTGAACTTCAGGTCGATCATGCGGATCTTCTTCTTGTGCACAAATTCCATGACGCCTTTGTAATTCACGAACATATGTGCCCCCTGTGGAAAAATTATAAATCGTGTATCGAAGCTCTTTGCTCTTTTATGTCCGTCGCAATTGGCCTAAGATTATGTCAATTTTAATTTTAAAATTTGCACTTTGCATTTTTCATTTTTCATTCGGGGTAGTGGGGATGGGAGGGGGAAGTTTCCCCCTCGCTTCAGCCAGCGTGCTGCTTCGCAGCACCGGCTCGCTATTGGCAGCTACGCCGCCAATGCCGTTTTCCTTAACGTCAACCGGCCGCCAGCCTCGCTGTCTTCCGCTACCCCCTCTGCGTTGGGATGAGAGTTTGGAGATAGACAAGAGATTAGAGATCAGAGATTAGAGATCAGAGTAAAAAACGCGGTCTTCCAGAAACCTTCATATGGGCTAGAGGGGTTGGGTCCCTGATCTCTAATCTCTAGTGGGGTCAGGAGTGGAAGTGCCCTGATCTCTTTCCTTTCCCGAATCTCGAATCTCTAGTCTCGAATCTCGGCCTTTATCCAG
>DAOVRJ010000260.1 GCA_030628225.1 Candidatus Zixiibacteriota bacterium
ATATCTTATTAGATGTGCTCTTTGGCAACTCTGGCAATCTCAGCAAAAATCGCAGCGTCATTAACCGCCAGCTCGGCTAAGATCTTCCTGTCTAGGACAATTTCCGCCTCTTTCAAGCCCTTGATGAATTTGCTGTATGATAAACCGTTTAGCCTGGCTGCTGCATTGATCCGCGCAATCCACAACCTGCGCATATCTCTTTTTCTGAGCTTTCTACCTCGATAGGCATATGCCATGGCTCTGTTGACGCTTTCACGTGCCGTTTTGTATAACTTGCTCCGTGCGCCCCGATAACCCTTGGCTGCCTTTAGAGTTGTCTTTCTTCTCTGCCGTGAGGCCACTGCACTTTTCACTCTTGGCATCGTTCACTCCATACGCAAAAGGTCGGTCCGGAATGAACCTCCGAACCCGGAATATTCATGAAGACTACGGTAGAAGTCTGTTTACCTTTTTGACATCGGCGCTATGCACCAGATCGCTCTTTCTCAGAGCTCTCTTTCTCTTGGGGCTCTTCTTGGTTAAAATATGGCTGGCATATGCTTTTTTCCTTTTCAGCTTGCCAGACCCGGTTTTCTTAAACCGCTTGGCAGCTCCCCGATTAGTTTTTATCTTCGGCATCCTATTTCCCTCTATAGCTCAGTGTTTTGGAATCATGGTCATAACCATGTTGCGTCCCTCCGACTTGGGAGAAAGCTCCACGGTGGCCACCTCGTTTAATACCTCTATTATTCTTTCCAACAATCTCTTTCCGAACTCTTTATGGGTAATCTCTCTCCCGCGAAAGTACACCGTGAACTTCACCTTGTTTCCCGACTCCAAGAACTTTTTAGCGTGATTCACCTTAAACTGAAAATCATGCTCCTCGATTTTGGGCCTTAGCTTCACCTCTTTTAGGTGCATAAAATGGTGCTTTTTGCGAGCCATTTTGGCCCTTTTACTCTGCTCATATTTATATTTCCCGTAATCTAAAATCCGACAGACCGGGGGTTGGGATTGAGGTGCCACTTCCACCAAATCCAATCCTTGTTCCTCTGACATACTCAGGGCATCTTGAACGCTAACGATACCGATTTGCTCACCACCAGAGGAAATAAGCCGCACCTGAGGAACCCGAATCTGTTTGTTAATTCTAGCTTGTTTAAAAATTATCCAGCCTCCTTGTGAAAGTGTACATCTGGCCTCATATCTTATGGGCGATTTCCTCATTCAAACGGGAAACCAGATCATCCGGACTCATGGTGCCCACGTGGCCCCGATGTCTCTGACGCAGTGAAATAGTCTTCCCCTCCACCTCTCTCTCCCCTATGATGATCATATATGGAATTTTCAAAGTCTCTGCATCTCTGATCTTATATCCGATCTTCTCATCTCGTCTGTCCAATTCAGCCCGAAATCCTTCTTCCACCAACAGATCAACGATCTGGGCGGCATATTTCATTTGATCTCGACTGATAGGAATCACCTTTGCTTGAACGGGCGCCAGCCAAAGTGGGTAACTTCCGCCGTAGTTCTCGGTGATAATCCCAATAAACCGCTCCAAAGACCCGAAAATGGCCCTATGTATCATCACAGGTCGGTGTTTTTCGCCATCTTTGCCCACGTACTCCAGACCAAATCTTTCCGGCATGGAGAAATCTAACTGGATTGTGCCACACTGCCACCGGCGGGAGAGAGAATCTTCAATGTGAAAATCGATTTTAGGTCCGTAAAAAGCTCCGGCTCCAGGATTTACTTCGAAGGTGATCTCTCTCTTGTCCAGCGCATCTCGCAGGGTTTTCTCAGCCCTAGTCCACATATCGTCTGACCCAATGGACTTTTTAGGTCGAGTGGAGAGCTCCACGTAGACATCCCGGAACCCAAAGGTAGCATAGATCTCCAGGGACAAATTGATAATACCGACAACCTGCTGCTCAGCCTGCTCGGGAAGACAGAAGATATGAGCATCATCCTGTGTGAACTGGCGGACGCGAAAAAGGCCGTGCAATACTCCGCGTTTCTCATGACGGTGTACCAGACCCAATTCCCCCATTTTCAAGGGTAAATCCTTATAGGACCGGGGAGAATTCTTATAGATCAGCAAACCACCGGGACAATTCATCGGTTTGATTGCGTAGCCAATGTTGTCGATTTCAGTGAAGTACATGGCCTCTTTGTAATTGTCCCAGTGCCCGCTGCAACGCCAGAGATCATCGCTGAGTATCAACGGGGTTTGGACCAATTGGTAACCATCACGTTTGTGCACTTTCTTCCAGTACTTCACGCACTCGTCGAAGATGACCAACCCTTTATGATGCCAAAAAGGGAAACCCGGCGCCTGCTCATGAAAGCTGAACAGGTCCAGCTGGCGACCCAGCTTGCGGTGATCACGCTTTTTGGCCTCTTCCAACTTCTCAACGTGTTTTCTGAGCTGTGCTTTCTGGGGATAAGCAATTCCGTAAATCCGCTGCATAACAGAATTTCGCTCATCCCCCCGCCAGTAAGCCCCGGCTACACCCAGTAATTTTACAGCGCCGAGCTTTCCCGTAGAAGGAAGATGGGGTCCTCGACAGAGGTCGCGAAACCCATCCTGGGCGTATATTGTCACCCGGTCATCTTCAATATCGGAGAGAAGTTCCAGCTTGTATGGTTCTCCCAAATCTTTGAATATTTTAACTGCATTCTCCTTGGGCATCTCCTCCCTGATTATGGACAGATCCGACTTTATAATATCCTGCATACGCTTTTCAATGGTCTTCAAATTCTCAGGGCTGAATGGCTCGGCCACCTCGAAATCATAGTAGAAACCACTGGCGATGGCCGGGCCAATCCCCAGCTTGGCTGCAGGAAAAATCTCTTTCACTGCCTGGGCCATCACATGGGCACAACTATGCCAAAAAACGCTTTTGGCCTGCTCATCTTCAAAAGTAAGAAAAGTTACATTCGCGTTTCTATCAAGAGAGTAGTTCAGATCCACTAACTGGCCATCTACTTTGGCTGCCAAAACCTTACCAGACAGAGCTGCCTTTTTCTGCTTAAGCATTTCATTCAGGGTAGTGCCTGGCTCATAGTTACCTTCTGTCTCATCAGAGAACTTAACCGTAATTACAGCCAAACCCTTCTCCTCCCACAATTAAAAAAATGGCGGGCAAAACAGCAACAAGCCACGACAAATATCTCATGGCTTAACGCATCGCCCCCCAAACTCATTCAGGTCTCAATTTTTTTCTATCCCCGGAGAAAACCTTTCCCTTGGTCGGGAAAATGGTGGGCGATACTGGACTTGAACCAGTGACCTCTTG